>CAYHSI010000089.1:0-8063 GCA_964359225.1 uncultured Anaerolineaceae bacterium | reverse complement strand
GCATCGTGAAGGGCTTCGGCGTCGTGAGTCCACGAATCACGGTAATGATGAGATGCCAGATAGACCCGGATGGCATCCGGCGACCAACGATCCAGCAATTCGCGCACCATGACCAGATTCCCGAGCGATTTGCTCATCTTTTCTCCGAGGTGGCGCACCGGAGCGACATGCAGCCAGTGCCCGGCAAACGGCTTCCCGGTCAGGGACTCGGTCTGGGCAATCTCGCTCTCATGATGAGGAAACACCAAGTCCTCACCCCCAGCGTGCAGGTCCACGGTCTGGCCGATGTGCTGGGAGGCCATGGTCGAACACTCGATATGCCATCCGGGCCGACCCGGACCCCAGGGACTGTCCCAAGCCGGCTCACCAGGAGCTTGGGGCTGCCAAAGCACAAAATCCAACGGTTGTCGCTTGTATGGATCGTCCGGCCGGTTTCCGCGCTCGTTGGCGATCGGAAGCATCTGATCCGGCGCGAGCCTCGACAAGCGGCCGTAGGCCGGCCAAGCCTCCAGATCGAAGTACACTCCGCCACCGGCAGCGTAGGCCACCCCGGCCTGAAGCAGCTTATCAACCGACTCGATAATCTGCGGGATGACATCCGTGGCCCGCGGCAAGACATCCGGTGGACGGATGTTGAGTGCCGCCATGTCCTCGATGTAGTGCGAGGTCCAGCGGTCACCCATCCGACGCCAATCTTCCTGGCGCTCGCCGGCGACCCGCAGCAGGTCGTCATCCACGTCGGTCACATTTTGAACGTAGCGGACCGCCCTGCCCTGGTATTCCAAATACCGAATCAGGACATCCGCGACCGAATAGGTGAAGGCGTGCCCGAGGTGGGTTGTATCGTAGGGGGTGATGCCACAGACGTAGATCCCGATCTGGCTGCCCTGAGGAGCGAACTCTTGAATCTCCCTGGAGAGCGTGTTGTAGAGCTTCAGTGGCAGTGGCGGAGACCGGTGCAGAGCCCGGGAATTGTACCTGCTGTGGTATAGTCCGCCCTCCCGAGTACCCATGTCCCCCACCTATTTCCAAGATCACATGCCGGGAAACCTCTGCTTCGGCTGTGGCTCCGAAAACCAAGAGGGACTGCAGATTCACAGTTTCTGGGAAGGGGACGAGGCCGTCTGTGAATGGTCTTCCCAGCCGCGCTATCAGGGTTGGAAGAACCTGTTGAACGGGGGGATCCTGGCGACCCTCATCGACTGTCACTGCATGGGCACGGCAATGGCCGCCGCTTATCGCAGCGAGGGCCGCGAGTTGGGTTCCGAGCCGTATTACCGCTATGCCACCGCCCATATCGCGGTCGATTACCTGAAGCCGACCCCAAACGACCGCCTGATCACGTTGCGGGCACAGGTCATCGAGATCGAACGGCGCAAGGTCCGGCTCACCTGCCAGGCCTTTGTGGATGGACTGCAGACTGCCAAGGCGGAGGTCGTCGCGGTCCGGGTCATCGAAGGCCAGCCGGCGGGGTCAAGCGTTTTTGGGTAGGCCGGGCGGGCTCGATCTGGGGGATTCACGGTGAAGCGGTTGGCAACTGGTACGGCGAGCCGGCTGAGCTCGCTTTTCCACTTGGCTATGCGCAAGCTGGCTTTTGCGCTGGGGGCCGCAGCACTGCTCTGCAGCTGTCTCCCGACGCCCCCTAGCCCGACCCCCTTCCCGTCCAATCCGGCTCCGACGATCGCCCCTTCCGAGGTGCCGACTCTGGCGGTCCCGACTCAAGTCGCCCCCTCCCCGACACCCGATCCTTACGCCGGACTGACTATCGATGACCTGATCCGGCGGACCTATGGCGCGGGCCGGATCGAATTCGAGCCGGAGCAGCGGGTTTCCTCAGGCTTCAGCCGCTACCTGTTCCACTATCCGAGTGACGGCTTGACCGTCCATGGATTCCTCGATCTGCCGACCGGCCAAGGGCCGTTTCCGATCGTGTTCGTCCTGCACGGCTACGTGGAGCCGGAGCAGTATGAGACCTTGAGCTACACCACCGCCTACGCCGACGCGCTCGCCGCGGAAGGATTCCTTGTCCTGCACCCTAACTACCGCAATTACCCTCCATCGGACCCCGGTCCCAATCTCTTCCGGGTGGGCTACGCGGTGGATGTGCTCAACTTGATCGCGCTGGTGCAGGGTCAGGCCGGCGAGGCCGGACCTGTCGCAGCCGCTGACCCGACCGACATCGGTCTCTTTGGCCACAGTATGGGCGGCGGGATTGCGCTTCGGATTCTGACTGTCGAGTCCCCGGTCGAGGCGGCCGTCTTGTACGGCTCGATGAACTCAGACGAGCGCCTCAATTTTGAGAAGATCTATGAGTGGTCCGAGGGCACCCGCGGGACTGAGGAGCTCAACGTCCCGCTGGCTGACCTGGCCCGGATTTCTCCGAGCAACTACCTGGATCGGATCCAAGCCCCGGTCAGCATCCACCATGGCGGCATGGATGAGCTGGTGCCGCCGGAGTGGTCCGACGAGCTCTGCCTACGACTCTCGGCTCTGGGGAAATCGGTGGAGTGCTACACCTACCCGGCCGAGCCGCATACCTTCATCGGCTTCGGGGGCATCGAGCTGATCGAACGGGCGGTCGCCTTCTTCCAGCTCCAGTTCAGCGATCCCTGAGGCCTTCCTTCCGGCAAACCGAGTTCAGCTCGGGATGGCGCGGGTCGCCCGCTCGGACAATCCGGGCCAGCGGGACGCCAGCTGGAAGACCTCTCCGATGTCCCGGCTCGTCACCAGGCCAACGAACCGTCCCGCCTCTTCGACCGGCAGCGCGTCGAGCCGCTCCTCGATCAGCCGGTTCTGAGCCAGCACGAGACTGTCCCCGGGCGAAAGCGGCGAGATGTTGGTCCGCATGCTGGACGCGACGGTCTGCTCCGGCCCGCCGCGGCTCAAGGCCTCGACCAGCTGGCTGTGGGTAAGCAAACCAACCACTCGGCTCTCCTCGCAAACCGGGAAATCAGACTGAAACGAGCTCAGGGTCAGCTCGACAGCCTCCCGCAGGGTGGAGTGCGGAGTCAACGACTTGGCCTGGCGCGAATAGGCCTGCCCCACCTTGAGCTCGCCCAACACGCTGCGGACCATGACCATGCGGCCTTCCTGTCCGGCGCCGGTGTAGACGAAAATCGCCACCAACACCAGAAAGAAACCGCCCCCCAGGAAACCCCACAATCCCATCAGCCAGGCCAGTCCCTGGCCGATGGTCACCGCCAGGGCCGTGGCCCGGGCGTAATCCATCCGGCTCGCGAGCAGGGCTCGCAGCACCCGCCCACCGTCCATCGGGAAGGCCGGAAGCAAGTTGAACAAGCCGAGAAAGAGGTTGGAGACGAACACATAGCGGAAAACCGCGCTAAAGTTCGCGCTCCCTAATTGACTGAGCACGCTCGCCAAGCCTCTCAGGCTCATGTCCAACCCGGCCGCAAGTCCGACGATCGCCAGTATGGCTGCCAGGGCGAAGTTGACCAGCGGCCCGGCGATCGCAATCGCCAGTTCCTGGCTGGGCTTCTCGGGGATCTTCCCAAGCTGGGCGACTCCACCGATCGGCAGCAGGAGGATCTGCCGCACCTGGACTCCGTAGGATTGCGCCACCACACTATGACCCAGCTCATGCAGCACCACGATGACGAACAGCAATCCGGTCACGATGACCCCGAACAAGGCCCCGGCTAGCCCGCGCCGGGCCAAGACTCCGAACTGAATTGCCCCCCAAACCAGGATCAGCGGGAAGGTGATGTGCATGCGGATCTGAATCCCGCGCACCTTGAAAAGTGGAATACCGCCTTCCATCTCAGCCTCCTGCTCTCAGCCCGACCGAGGTGCGGGCGTCTCGGCCATCGCGCTTGATGGTTTGACCGAGCCCGCTTTGACTTCCCCGAGATCGTGCTCCAGGGTCTTCAGCTGCCGATTTAGCTCCGCGACTTTCAAGCGATTTCGAACGGAACCCGGGATCATGAGCAACACCCCCACCACGATTCCGACGGTGAGCGTGATCATCAGCACCAGCGCGGCCGATCCCCGAACGCTCCAGACCAAGAACTTGACGGAAGTATCGGCATTATTTTGGACCGCAAATATCGTGACTAAGAGGGCGAGGATCAAGGCGAGAGCGACGAGTGCGCGCATGGGGTCTCCTCCTGAGAGTAGAGTTTGCCCATCCTAAGGGGACCCACGAAGTGTGTCAAGCCTCCACGATTTCGAGGGTTTCGAACCGGTAAACCGCCGCCTGCCTCTTCCACCCATCTGCCGGCAGGCCGGCCTTCAGACAAGTGTTTTCCAATAGCTCGCGGGGTCCCCAGCCGCGCTCGGTTGCCACTTTGGGTAGTAGGACTCCCTTTTTTCCTTGATCGAAGATCGCCAGGCCATGTTTGCCGACCTCGATCTCTTCCGGTCCGGCCACCCGCTGGAGCGGGGACAGAATGGAGATCTCCACCGTCAGCCCGGCCAGCTCGTCCTCGCCGAGCGGCGGGAAACGTGGGTCGGCCGAGGCCGCCGCAATCGATTTCTCTGCGACCGCCTGGTAGAGCTCGGTGTCGGCCCTCAACTGGCCGATGCATCCTCGCAGCTCGCCGCGCACCCGGAGGGTCACGAACACTGCACTCAGCCGCTGCAGCACGGGATCCTCGGCCGCGGCCTCGGGGGTGGGCAGCTTTCTTACCTGACCTTCGGCCGCCGTCCGGGCGACCCTCAAGAGCAGCTGGCGTTGGGCGTGACTCAGCCTGGGAGGTTGGTAGCCCCAGAACATCACCGCCCCGTAACCGACGACCTCCCCCCGCCGATCGACCTCGACGTCTCCGGAGTTGGCGTAGTCAAGCAGGGTTACGTTCGTGGCGCCACGTGCCTGGGCGACCTTCATCGTCACCAGGATCGGGGCTTCGCCGCAGGCACAGGTGGCCAGGCCGTGGACGCCCCCATCCATCGTGCGCCGGATCGCCTGCCTGACCAATCGAGGGTCGCCAAGCTCGATGGCTCCCAGGGTTGCCCGATCGATCCGAATCGCATCGTCGTAGGATGGGTAATGGGACAGATCGGAGCTGGCGATCAGCACAGCGCCGGCCTCCGGCAGCACCGAGAGCAAGGCCTCCGCGAGCAGGTCGACGGTTTCATCATCCGCGTCGCTCATCATCAAGATTGGCACGATCCGACAATCGGGCAGGACTCGTTTGAGGAAGGGAAGTTCAATCTCGATCGGATGCTCGAACGCATGGCTGTCCGGGTCGAATTGGATCCGCGGATCGTGTGCAATCAACCGGTCGGCGGTCCGTTCGTCTACCGGAATTACCCCGAGCGGGGTCTCGAACCCACCCCGAGACCACACCGAAATCGGGCGGGACAGCGGCGGCTGATGGTCGGCGGCGATCACGACCGCCGTGTCAATCTGCGCCCCGCTCAGCTGCTTGAATCCGGCGGCCGCAATCGCACCCGAGTAACGGTAACCGGCGTGGGGGACGATCAGACCCAGGGGCGACCCGTCCAGCCGCTTGACTCCGGCCAGGTAGCCATCCACGCTGGCCGCCAGCTCGTCGGGCTGATCCGGGTACCAGGTGCCGGCCACCGCCGGCGGCCGAATCCAGGTGGTCGCTATTCGGTCACCAGTAGCAGCATGGAGTGCGATTTCGATCGATTGAACAAGCGTAGCCCTTCTACGACGTAGTCCAGGGTCGCACCCAAGGAGTGCTCGGGCAAAGTGCCAGCCAGCAAGTGGCCCAGGGAAGTGGCGATCGAACTGGAGGGAGCGATCGACTGCTTCCCGGGTTGGATGAGCACGAGCGGCGCATTCGCGGGCAATCCAGCCAGCTGGCGGGCCCGACTCACCGCTCGATCCAGCCCGCCAAGTTCATCGACCAATCCCTTTTCCAGCGCCTGTCGGCCGGTCCACACCCGCCCACCGCCGATGGCATCAACCGTCTCGACTGCCAGCTCCCGGCTCCTGGCTACCGTTTCCAGAAACACCTGGTAGCTTCGCCGAACGAACCCCAAAACCAGCTCTCGCTCCTCGGAAGAGAACGGTCGCTCCAAATCAAAGATCCGCGAGTGCCGGCCCCGGGAGATAGTTTCTCTCCCGACCAGCACTCGGTCCAGAAATCCACCTGCGGCAAGCTTGCCAGAGAAAACGCCGATCGATCCGGTGATCGTGCTGGGCTGGGCAAAGATGTGTCGCCCGGCGGTCGCAACCATATACCCGCCGGAGGCAGCCAGCGGCCCCATGCTGATGATCAAGGGCTTGGTCGGTTCGATCCGAGCCAGCGCGGAGCGCATCGCTTCGGAGGCCGACGAAACTCCTCCGGGCGAGTTGACATACACCACCACGGCGGCGGCGCGCCGATCGGCCAGCGCCGCTCGGGCCGCCTGTACGACGGTCAGGTCTCCGGCCCGCGCATCCAGCAGAATTGGGATCGGGATTGGAGGCCGGAAGGGCGGGCGCCCACTCTCTCCGTTCACGATCGTGCCCTCGACCGGGATCAAGGCGATGTACTTACCGGAGCGGATCGGAGGCAGCCGGCGCAGAGTGGAACGGGCTGCCTCCCAGCTCTTCAGCCGAGCCGGGCCGTGCTCTCCGCCCAAATGGGTCGGGAGCTGCTCCTCGCTGAGCAGCCCATCTACCGCCCCGATTTCCAGCGCGCTCAGATCGGAGAACGGGCTGGCATCCACGAGCGCTTCTGCCTCAGCCCGGCCGATCCCTCGGCCGGCGGCCAGGGCGGCAATCCGCTCCTGATAGGCGGAATCCATGAGCCAGGTCGCCATCTCTCGGGCTTCGGCGGACATGTCCTTGCGCGTGAAAGTGTCCGGCGCGGATTTATGCGGGGCGATGGCGAGAAAGTCGGCCTGCAGGCCAATTCTTTGGAGAGTTTCGCCCAGGAAGGAGTACGTCCTGGAGATTCCAAGCGGATCGATCCAGCCGTCAGCTTGAAGCAGGATCTCGTCGGTTCCCGCCGCGAGCTGGTAACTGGCGGCGGAGTAGTAGCTTGCCCACGAGACCACTCGCTTGCCGGCCGCCCGAAGTTCGGTGACGAGCTCGCCGAGCGATTCGAGCCCGGCCTGGGGCAGTTCCAGGTCGCGCGGCAGCAACACGACCCCCTGCACCCGGCGATCCGCGGCAATCGTCCGAAACTGCCTGGCCAAGTCTGCCAGACTTGGTTTCGCGGGGCGGATCCGCCGCAAGATGAAATTGCCGGGAGGCGGCTCGTATTCCGAATAAGCGCCGCTCAGGCGGATGGTGATGTAGTCCGGCGGCTTTCGCAGACTGCGCAGCAGATTGCGGAGCCACCACAGCAAGTACCGGACACCGTAGGACAGAGTGCTCAGCCTGTCTCCTCCAAGCCCACCGCGTAGCCGAGGGTCTGCTGGTGAGAGTTCAGAACTCGAGCGGCATCCCGCGGTTCAGCTCGGGCGACTCGGTCGAACTGAGTTGGGATCCCGCCGACGCCCAGGCCCTGGTCGAATAGCTACGGCCCAGAGCTCTAGTGATGGTCGCGCTCGTGATGTTCGTGAGGCGTGCCGCCTCCGGCTAGATACTTTTCCGGGTCCTCGCCGAATAGGAACTTGCACCCCGGCGCGCAGAAGTAGTAGGTCTTCCCCTGATACTCGGAGGTCCACTTCGCGGTGGCCTCGTCAACTTCCATCAGGCAGACCGGATCGATAGCCATCGTCTCCATTCTCCTTTAGCTTGAAGGCGGAGCAAACCGTCTCCGACACAAGTTTTACCATGGACCCGGGCGCTCCGCAGCTCAAGCTCGGCGAGCCGAGCTTGTCGGGTGGTGCCCCAAGGCTGTAGAATTCAGTCTCGGCCGCCCTGCACCGAAACAATACGCCATTGTCCACCGTCGCCCCACAGCAGCCTCAGACACCCAACCCGCCCCAACCGAGTGCGGCCCAGCCCCGATCTCGTTGGCGCCGCTGGGGATGTGTCGGCTGCCTGTCGTTTGGCGGACTGCTGTCTTGCTGCGTGCTGGCCACCGTGTTCTTTGGTCCAGGAATCTGGGGCCGGCTCGGTCTTTTCCGGACCAGCGCAGAAGAGCTGTACTCCGGCGCCTCCGATCCATATGCCAGTCAGGTGGTGACCCAGATCCTGATTG
>CAYHSI010000088.1:0-8171 GCA_964359225.1 uncultured Anaerolineaceae bacterium | reverse complement strand
CGAAGAGCCGGAGGCCTCAATGCCGGGCGAGGTGATTCCGAGCGACGAGTTCTACAGCTACCGGGCCAAGTACCTGGATGATCGCTCCGAGCTGATCATCCCGGCCCCGATCGACGAGGAGACCGCTGAAGAAGCACGGCGGATTGCGCTCGAGGCCTTTCGGGCGATCGACGGAGCGGGGATGGCTCGGGCGGATCTGCTGTTGGATAAGGAGAGCGGCCGGCTCTATTTGAATGAGATCAACACCATCCCGGGCTTCACCCGGATCAGCATGTATCCCAAGCTGTGGGAAGCCAGCGGGATTCCGTATCCGGAATTGATGGACCGGTTGATCGAATTGGCTCAGGCCCGCCACGCCCAGACCCAGAAGCTGGTGCGCAACTATGAGGGGGCGGCGTGAGAGAGAGCAGATTGCGCATAGCCATTAGGCTGCTTCGAGGCCGCAGCCAGGTCGATGGATGGATTGGGAGCGACATGTGGCTTCGAGGCCACACCATGGTGAAACGAATGGGAAGCGAGCAGCGATGGCCTTGGTAGGCCGTTCTCTGAACCGGCCGCGCACCCGGGCCGAACAGGCACGCCGGCGGCGGGCGCGGATTGCGCACGACGCCGAGCCGGCCGCCCGGCCGCGCCGCGCCACCGGGGCCGGTCCGTGGCCAGCCAGGGCGGCCCGCCCGCACGGGGGAAGCACGGCCCACCCGCGCCGCCGGCGCACGCTGGCCCTCCCGGTAGAGGTCGGCGCCGAGCTCAGCCTGCCGGCCCTGCCCGCTCTCCGGATGGGGCCGCGGGCACTGACCGCGGTCCTGCTCGGCCTTTGGGCGCTAACGCTTCACTCGGCCTGGACCGGCGCCGTCTTCGAAGTTACTGAGATTCGAATCGAGGGCGCCGAGCTGATGAATGCGGCCCAGATCCGCTCGATCGCCGACCTGCGCGGCCTGCCCTCGTTTGCGGTCGATCCGCAGGCGGTCGAGCAGCGGTTGGAATCGTATGCCGAGATCGACGGGGCCGAAGTGCGGCTGCGTTGGCCGGCTCAGGTGGTTATTCAAATAGAGGAACGCCGCCCGATCATCGAGTGGCAAGACGGAACCCAGGTCTGGTGGCTGAATGCCTCCGGGGTGGCCTTCATCCAGCGCGAGCCTTACCCGGGGCTGGTGCGGGTTGTCGCCGAGCAGCCGGTGCTGGAGATCGATGAGGACGCCCTGCTGCCCGCCATTCTCCCGGAGGTGTTGTGGGAAGCAGTCGGGGTCGCCGAGCAATTGCCGCACATTGGCGACCTGACCTACAGCCCGATTCACGGGATCGGATTCGAGGACCCCCGCGGCTGGAAAGTCATGGTCGGCCAGGGCGGTGATTTGGAGGCGAAGCTTCAGGTGTACGCGGCCCTTACGGCTGCCTTGATGGAGCGGGGGGTGAAAGTTCAGCTGGTCAACATCGAGGATCCTTCCGCGCCGTACTACAAGGTGATGAGGTAAACGTGGCGACACTGCTCGGACCGGACGAGACCGTATTCGTCGGATTGGACATCGGGACCACCAAGGTCTGCCTGCTGGTTGGGCATTTGGACCCCGAGCGCCGAATGCGGGTGATCGGGGTCGGCATAGTGCCGTCACTGGGCATGCGCAAGGGTGGGGTAGTCAATTTGGAAGCGCTCACCAAAGCCATCGAGCAGGTCAAGGACAAGGCCGAGCGAACCTCCGGCTATGAAATCACCTCGGTGCTGGTCAGCCTGTCCGGTGGCCAGATCGAGTCGACGAACAGCAAGGGGATGGCCGGGGTGACCGGGCGGACGATCGGCTACGACGACGTCTCGCGGGCCCTGGATGCCGCCCGCTCGATTGCTATTCCGTTCAATCGCGAATTGGTGCACGTGCTGCCGCGCGGCTACGTGGTCGACGGTCAGGACGGGATCCGCTCCGCGATTGGGATGTACGGCTACCGGTTGGAGGTCGACACCCACGTCGTCACCGCCAGCACCACTGCCCTGCGCAATTTGGAGAAATGCGTGGAGGCGGCCGGCCTGACGGTGGATGGCTTCGTGCTTTCGTCGCTCGCGGCCGGCGAGCTGGTGCTGAGTGAGACCGAGCGCGAGATGGGGGTGGTAGTGTGCGACATCGGCGGGGGAACCTGCGACATTGGGGTCTACATCGAGGGCGCTTCCTGGCACTCGGCCGTGATCCCGGTCGGCGGCGATTTGATGACCAGCGACGTCGCTCAGGGACTGCACATGCCGATCGAGACCGCCGAGTCGCTCAAGCTGCGCCACGGGACCTGCCGGGTGCCGCCCGGGGATCACGAACAGTTGGTGACCGTGCGGCCGTTCGGCCAGGGCAGCACCGTCCAGGTGCGGCTGGCCGATCTGGCCGACATCCTGGAGCCGCGGGCCGAGGAACTGTTCGGGTTGGTGAGGCAGGAGATCAAGCGCTCCGGCTATGACGCGCTGCTGCCGGCCGGGGTGGTGCTGACCGGCGGCGCCAGCCGGCTGCCGGGGATCGACCTGGTGGCGGGCGACGTGCTGCAGCTCCCGGTGCGCAAGGGGCAGCCGGACAATCTACGCGGCCTGGTCGACAAGCTGAATGACCCGGCCTACTCTGCCAGCGTCGGACTGCTGCATTGGGCCCAATTGCAGAACGAGCACCTGCTGCTCGACCATCGTTCAAATCACTGGCCGCGCTTCGAATTGCGCCGCGCGGCCGAACTGTTGCGACGCCTGCTCCCGGGCTAGCCGGGATCGGGTCCGAATTCGACGAACGGATAGAGGAGGGAACCATGCAACTCGCACCACAGATCGAATCGTTTGCCCGAATCAAGGTCGTCGGGGTCGGCGGCGCCGGCAGCAATGCCGTCAACCGCATGATCGAGGAGGGCCTGGCCGGCATCGAGTTCGTGGCCATCAACACCGATGCCCAGGCGCTCCTGCTCTCCAACGCGCCCATCCGGGTGCGGATCGGAGACAAACTTACCCGCGGCCTGGGCGCCGGGGGTGACCCGGAGATTGGAAAGAAGGCCGCCGAAGAGTCGGCCGAGGACGTGTATGAGGTGCTCAAGGGTTCCGACATGGTATTCATCGCCGCCGGGATCGGCGGCGGAACCGGCACCGGGGCCGCGCCGGTCATCTCACAAGTGGCGAAGGAGATCGGCGCGCTGACGATTGGGGTGGTCACGCGACCGTTCACCTTCGAAGGCGCCAAGCGCGGTCAGGCGGCCGAAGCCGGGATCGAGATCTTGAAGGAAAAGGTGGACACCCTGATCGTGATCCCGAACGACCGGCTGCTGCAGCTCGCCGACAAGCGGGCCAGCCTGCAGGCGGCCTTCCGCCTGGCCGACGACGTGCTGCACCAGGGCATTCAGGGCATCAGTGAGCTGATCACCGTGCCAGGGTTGATCAACTTGGACTTCGCCGACGTGCGCACCATCATGTCGGAGGGCGGGGCGGCCCTGATGGCAGTGGGCAAGGCCAGCGGCGAGGATCGGGCCCGGGTGGCGGCCGAGATGGCCATTTCCAGCCACCTGCTCGACATCACCATCGACGGGGCCCGCGGGATCCTGTTTAACGTGACCGGCGGATCGGACCTCAGCCTGTATGAGGTCAACCAGGCGGCGGCCATCATCAAAGAGACCGCCCATCCCGACGTCAACCTGATCTTCGGCGCAGTGATCGATCCCAACCTGAAAGACGAGCTGCGGGTGACCGTGATTGCGACCGGTTTCGACCGCACCGGCGGACCGACGCGGGCGTCGGCCCGGCTGAAGAAGCTGACCCGGGCCGCGGCCAAAGAGCAGAATGCGGCCGGCGAGGGGTTCCCGGCCGATGAGTTCATGACCCAGGCCTTCGACGTGAACGACCTGGATATTCCGGCTTTTATGCGCCGCCGCTAGCGGAGGCGCCCCCACAAGCAGCGGGCGCCGGATCCCTCCTCCCGGCGCCCGCTTGTGCTTTGCTGACTTTCGGATTGAGCCGCTAGGCTTTGGCCGGAGCGCTGGCCAGCGCCGCGGCGCCCGGCTTACCGGTCAGCCGCCGATAGGTCAGTGTCCACACTCCCGTAATGTAGGTCGTCAATATCCCCGACAGCAGGATGACAACCGGGATCGCTAGCACCAGGCACAGCCCCGAGATGGCCAGGCCGGAGACCAGGGCCGTATCATTCCCGGTTATCCCGCCCACGATCGCCGGCACGACGATCGCGGCGAAGGGCAGGAACAGGATCGCGCTCACAATGCCGCCTCCGACGACTAAGATGACCGCCATCACCAGCACCGAGCCCAGGTTCTTTTGGACGAACCCCCAGGCCTTGCCGAAGGATTCAAGGACACCGACACCTTCCTCGACCGCCGCGACCATGGTGAGCACAATGTAGGCGTCCACCGCGATCCCCACTGGGATCAGCAGGCAGAGCAGAGGGATCAGGCAGATCAGCCCGATCCCCAGAGTGCCGATGGCGAGCAGCACAATCGCAACCGCCGCGACCACGCCGATGATCAATCCGGCGACCCAGACCGTAACCCGGATTCCGAGCAGCCGCCAGAAATGCTCGCCGCCCAGCCGGAAGGCCTCCCCCAGCGTGATGTCGTGCCCGTCGTCTGCCCTCCCGAAGGCCGCGATCAGACCGGCTTGTCCGAGCACTCCCAGGACCAGAAAGACCAGCGAGACGAAGATCACCAGCAAGATCACGCCGATCACAATCGGGATCCAGGCTCCTTCAGACAATCGATCGATGAATTGCTGCATCCCCTCGGCCGGCGGGCCCTGGACGTCCCCCGAACTGAAGTCGTAGCCTCGAAACCCGCTCGGGAACTGGCCACCGCTGCCGCGCCCGCTGGCGCTGCAGCCGGCCAGGATCCCCAGCAGCCACAGCACCTTGTACTTCCAGGTGATGTTCCAGGCCCTTGTCAGTACCGATCCGATGTCCATGCGTCTCCTCGTCTGATTGGTCGAATCATACTCTAGCCGATTCCGGCGCCTGCTGGCTACGGAAGACTCTTGAACGCGAGTCGATACCCTACGAAGGCCGCAATTCCATAATACAGGATGTCATTAGCGCGGAACGTGACTCTCATGAGCTCGAGCGCGACCGAGGGGTTCCTGATCAGAATACCAAGTGCATCCAGCAGGGAGATGCCCAATTCTTGGGCGAAGAAATAGGCTACCCAAAGGAAGTTCCCGACCACGCAGCCGGCAAGCGATAGGCCGGCGGCCGCGACCCCGAAGGGTCTATCAATGCCCCGGCCCAGAACACGGACCGCGCTTCCAACGAAAAGGCCGACCCCGATCGCCATCCAGCTGATTTGATGCTCAGTGATGATCGTAATCGCGGCCCAGATGGCAGCCGCGACTGCGGCCGCAATCGCGCCCGCAACCACCCCGCCTGCGAAGTTCTGGTTGAGCCGAACCTGTGCCCTTGCGTTCTCTGTGGCGGCGAGTTCGACGTGTTCGTCCACATCCACAGGAGGTGGAAGTGATTCCAGGTCCGGTGTGAATTCGCGGTGGAGGTCCTTCAGGGTCGTGATGAAGCTTTCTTGGCCGGGGAAACTGGTTAACAAGGAGTTAAGGCTGAATCCAAACTGCCCTCCCGAGTGAAGCTTCAAGATGATTCGCTTCTGGTTGAAGAAGGTCCAGGTCTTGATCGATGCTACGCTCCTATAATGGATCTCTTGGACCTGCTTAAAGATCGGTTCGGGGCTGATCATCCCCACGGCTGCCTCGACAAGTATGATCCTTTTCTTTGTCGCGGCGGCAGCGAAGTACCTCCTCGAAAAGATACTTAAGTAGAGGAGCGCGCTTGCCTCGATCTTCTCGCCTGCCTCCAACCGTGGGTCGGCGTGTTGGTGGAGCAGGAGCTCATACCCCTTCATTGCTACTCCTTTCTCGGCGATGATTGAGCAGTGATCTATAGTTGATCCGAAAGCTCCCTCAGCTTCAGTCGCAGGTGATCCAATTTGCCGTTGACTTTCACTCGCTCATCGTAGTTTTCCCGCCAAATCCCGTAGTCGTTGAAAGTCCCAGAGCCACCACGGTACAAACCCGCGACATGCTTCTTGAGGACGCCCCGTGTGCTCTCGTCGCCCGCGGCCAATCCTGCCAGCCGAAAGGCTTCTTCGAAGCCTGGAAAACGATGAAGATCCCCCTCCTGTTGTAAGAGCTCAAGCAATTCGCGGAGCACTTGTTGGATCTCCTCAAGTTTGTTATCGATCACGGCACTCTCCATTCGCCCAAGATCTCTATTCTAGGGTTCGTAAAGATTTCAGGTACGTAGACCTGGAGCCGTCCAGCCCCACCCAGGTAGACCCCGCCTTGCGACCCAATGGGACCGATGTATACCGTCGTTCCGGCTGGCACACGCACCGCGAAAACGGAGTCGATCGGAGAAGTTGACATGATGTACCCAGTCTCAGGATCCGTCCACCATCTACGGATCGAGAGGTCAATCCGGGCCTGGGCTTCGCTCCATATTGGTTCAAAGGCCAAGAACCTTCCCAACGGGCGCCCGGAAGTTCCTGCGCGGAACACAATGATGTCATGATTCAAAACGAGTTCGTTGTATTGGCTCATCGAAAAGGTCTCTGAGATCCCGCGCGGGAGAGGACCTTCTTCCGCAAGGATGTCGTATGTGAACGGACCTCGGTTCTGTGCTTGGAGAGACTGGGACGAAGCTACGACCCGAAGACGTTCCCCAGGCGGCATGGCCTCGAGAGCTAAGCTAGCTTGAGAGGGGTAGCGCCGCACGACCTGTAGGTAGGCAACAAAGTCAGAGTCGCTTAGCCCAAGCCGGGCAGCTTCCGCCACGAGTTCGGCCCTCTCTGCCAGGGGCACTGACTCTAGTGCTGCCTGCACCTCGGGGGTCAGCAGAGCTCTCGTCCGTGACCACTCGCTCCACTTGCGCAACGCCAGAGGCCCGAGCAGGAGGCTTAGGATCAGGACCGTGTTGACAACGAATGTGCGCACGCGGTGACTGCCGGGAATTTCCATGGCCGCCTCGCGGTCCGGGGCGGCCTGGATGGTTTGGTCGACGTGCGCGACCTCGGCCGCGGCCTGCCCCGCAACCGCCGCCGGCAAGCCGAAGCGCACCGCTTGCTGAATTCCGCGGGCGGCCATTCTCCACTTACCTAAGGCCGCCGCTCCTGCGACCGGTGGCACCACCAGCAGCAAGGCAAAGGCCGTCGTCCACAGCGCACTCTGGACCTGGGGATCGGCGGTCATCGCGCTGACTCGGTGGAGGTGAGAACCGACAGTGTCGATCACGCCATCGAGGCCGTCCGCGCGGGCGGCTCGGATGATGTCTCCCCACAATCGGATGGGGTTGTTCTCGAGACCGAACGCTATGTACTCAACCGCGCCTTCCACCGGGTGAATCAACAGGCTGTTGGCAACTCCCAATGCAGTATCGGCAGGATTCTCGACGAGACTAGCGCTGAGGTAAAGCGCCGCTGCGCAGCGTCTCCACCAGGCCTCCCCAAATCGAGACGGACAATTACTGGTTAGCGAGCGGAGCTGAGGCCCCGCCCATCGAACAACTGGGTTCTGTCGCAACGCGGCGTCCAAATATCCTGCCGCGCCGGCAGTGAGGGCGTTGAGCAGGTCCCCTCCAGCGTTAAGTGCGTTGTGGGGCCGGTCCATCAACATGCCGAGCTTGTCCCGACGGTCTGCCAAGAGATCCGGATGGTCAGCGACGACTTGGTCGAGCAGGGCGCCCAGGTTCTCCCTCGGGGCAACGAACGTGCCTGGGTTTTCAACAATGTTCCTTCCCCACGCGTAGCCGGTCGAAGCGGCGAGCGTGGTCAGGCCGATCGGGATTCCATAACGGACGAGACTGCTTGAGGTCAGCCGCCTGATTTGAGTTTCGGCGTTGGAAGCAAATCCCTTGGCGTTGTCGAGTAGTCGTTGCCACCATGAGAGCTGAGGCGCCGGAGCCGCGATCGGAACCGAGGCGGTCTCCGATGCGCGGAACCGCTGGTAGGCTTCGGCTCGCTGCGAGGCCTCGTACGCGGCGTAATCCTGCTGCTTCAATTTGGCTAAGTCGAGGGGCTGGTCGGAAGGTGGAGCTTGCGAATCGACCAGCGCACGCCGGCGTTCCGACTGCTCCAAGCGTTCCTCGCGTTCGAGCCGCAAGCGCTCATTGCGCTGGCGAATAGCATCCGCGGCCCTTTGTCGTGCTGCCTCCGCGGCTGCACCGGCG
>CAYHSI010000087.1:0-8199 GCA_964359225.1 uncultured Anaerolineaceae bacterium | reverse complement strand
GAGTGCGGAGCCTGATCCTGGAGGAGGGTCGGCCGCTGGTGCAAGAGGTGCGGTTGTTCGATCTCTATCGGGGCGACCCGATCGAAGAGGGCAAGCTGAGCCTGGCGTTCTCGATCGTCTATCAGGCGTCCGAACGAACGCTGACCGATGCCGAGGTGGCCGAAGCGCGGGGACGGATTGTGAGGCGGGTGAGCACGGAACTGGGGGCTAGGTTGAGAGAGGCTTGATTGGGATACGGAGTTCGCGGGAACCGGTGGTCAGGCTCAGGCACTCTGCTCGGTGAAGCTGTCGGCCCGAATGAGGGCCAGGCTAGCCAGGTTGGCCACCACCATGAGCAGGTCGTGGTCATCATCGGTGAATTCGCGGTCGTAGTTCTTGTTGACCGCCTCCAACACTCCGAGCACCCGGTCCCCTTCTAGTAGGGGCACGCAGGCTAGGCTCCGGGTCTGGAATCCGAAGGCTTCATCGATCTTCGGGTAGTGGCGGGGATCGTCGCGAACGTTGGTAAGCACCAAGGGGCGTTTGTGCTGGGCGACCCAGCCGGCGATGCCTTTTCCCGCCGGCAGACGGTAATTGGTGAGCCGATCTTTGGACTCTCCATGTACGACCGAGAAGACCAACTCTCCGGTCTCTTCATCCCGCAGCAGCAACGAGCCATCGCTGGCCCCGACGACCGCCACTGCGGAGGCGAGCAAGTCGCCAAGCAGCACCAGAACGTTGGTGCTGGGAGTGATCCGCTGGATGACGTCCGGAAGGGAACTGAGGGCCCGCATGGAGGAGCGCAAACCGGCCAGCTCCTTCTTGAGGTCGCTATTCTCGTCGGTCAGCCGGGTGACCTCCAGCTGCAGGAAGCGAACTGGATCGCGGTTCTGCATGGCTGAGCGGATCATAGCACGAGTCTCGTTGAGCGACAAAAAAGGAGCCGACCACTGAACCTGTATTTCTCCTGCTCCTTGACCGGCGGCCGGGCCGACCAAGAAATCTATGCAGCCATCGTGGGTCACCTGGCGCGACAGGGGCACTTGGTGCCGACGGCTCACCTGGCGGAGCCGGGGGTGATGGAGCTAGAGAAGGTGGTCGACCCGCAGGAGATCTACCGGCGAGACCTGCGCTGGATCGAAGAGTGCGACGCGCTGATCGCTGAGGTCAGCACGCCTTCCCACGGAGTGGGGTATGAGATCGCCTACGCCCTCGGTTTGAAGAAGCCGGTGCTGTGCTGCTACAAGAGCGGAGTGCCGGTCTCCAAGATGATTCTAGGAAATCAATCGAAGGGTCTGCTCGTCAGTGAGTACGAGAGCGCAGCGGTGGCACTGGCCGCCATTGACGCTTTCCTTCAACAGATCCGAGCTACGGGAAGTTGAAGTCGATCGTCTTGGTCAGACAATCCCCACCGAGGTAATCCCCGGTACACAATTTGATCGTCGCCCGGGCGGCCACTCCGGCCGGAAGCTCGCTAAAGGGCGCAACGATGTAGGCCGCCGCGCCCGGCAGGAGCACGTTGCCGTGGCCGGGTGGGCAGTTTGTCGAGCCGGGGTCGAAGGGATGCCGGTCGAGCAGCGGGCCGTAGATGTCGGTGGAGTTTGTCAGATTGAAGATGTGGATTTGGCCGGTCATAAAGGTGGTCCCGCTGTTGTTCTGGATCGTGAAGACAACCTGAGTGTCTGCGCCGCAGGGCTGGAAGCTGTTCAGGTACAGGATGAAATCGATGCTGGGGGTGGGGCTGGGCGCCGGAGTGTAGGCGGGCAGGGCGTCCGGGTCGCCTTCCAGGGTTGCGAATTCGCCCCAGAGCCAGCAGAACTCGCCCGGCCGGTCCGGATTGTGGATGTACCAATAGTTGGGGGCTGTGCTGCGGGCGGCCACCTCCGCGACTTGCCCGACGAGCAGCGCGCCCCGGAAGTCGTAGGCGGCGGCAGGCCCAGAACGACAGTTAGTGTTCTCCGAGACCCGGATCCGGGGGGCCAAGGGGGTCGAAGTCGAGGCCGGAGTGGGCGTGCTGGACGGGGTGCTTGTCGGTGGCTGGGGAGTTGCGCTCGGCGGGGGAAGGGTTGGAGCCGAGAGCTCCAGGGCCCGAACCGTGGCGGCGACCGCAGTGGCAATCTGGTCCTGGCTGGCTGGCAAGTTGCAAGCGGCCGCCACCAGGAGAAGAAGTAAGCTGCCGGCTACCGCGGTACGGCGCCTTGCGGCACAGCGTGGGTCATCGATGCGGAAGATTTGGCCCTCCTGAAGCGGGGAGAATAGCACTCCCAAGCAGATTGCGGTATGGGTTTTGAGGTCGAAACTTGACGGCCCCCGAGGGAGTCGGTATACTACCTCGAACAGCCAGACGTCTGGGTGCCCCCCTCACCTAGATGTCTGTCTGTGCTTTAAAGGGCAGTTGCGGCGCATCGGCCTGCTCGGCCAGAACCCGTTCTGCCCGAGCCAGATCTTGTGGCGTGTTGATATTGAAGAAACTCCATCCGTTAGGATCAAACTTGGCGATCGCAGCTCCATCGACGACCCGCTGAGTTACTCTCGGCAGGATGTCGATCACCCGCTGCTGCCCGACCTGGAGTGCGGCCCGGACCGCATTGGTACACGAGCGGGAATAGACCGCGTGCAGCGGCTCGAGATTGTCGTTCCACTGTGGGACAACTACCTGTGCTTCGGGCGCCCGGCTGAGCAAGTGCTCCAGCAGCGGCCGGCAGACGAAGGGCAGGTCGCAGGCCAACAGCAGCACGGTCTCACCGTGGGCGGCCTCTAGCGCGGTCAACAGCCCGGGCAGCGCGCCGGCGCCGGGCTCGCGATCGAGCACCAGCCGGACGCCCAGGTAAGCGAAGTCCGTTGGCCGGTTGGTTGTGATCAGAACGTCCTCGGCAAGACCGGCCGTCCGCCGAAGTACGTGCTCGATCAGCGGGATTCCACCGAGCGGGATCAGCGCCTTGTCGCGGCCCATCCGGCTGGAGCGGCCTCCCGCCTGCACGGCCAGGGTGATCACGCGGGCATTCTACCCTCGGATGATATAATCCTCCGACCTGCGCAATGCGCACCAGCACGCTGGGAGATCTGCTCGACCCGCTAACGGTCGAGGGGAAGCTGTATGAGACCCAGCCGGACGGAGCGCTTCGGTGTTTCGCCTGTGGTCACCGCTGCCTGATCCGACCGGGTAAGCGGGGAATCTGCCAGGTCCGTTTCAATCAGGAAGGGCGGCTGCGAGTCCCCTGGGGCTATGTCGGCGCCCTTCAGTGCGATCCCACCGAAAAGAAGCCCTTCTTCCATCTCTACCCCGGCTCCGACACCCTGACGTTCGGAATGCTGGGGTGTGACTTCCACTGCACGTACTGCCAAAACTGGGTGACCTCTCAAGCGATGCGCGATCCGGCCTCCGACATCTCGGCGGCCGGTCTGCGCGAAGTGACTCCGGCCGAGCTAGTGGAGTATGGCCGGAAAATGGGCGCTTGGGTGATCGGCTCGTCGTACAACGAGCCGCTGATCACCTCCGAATGGGCGGTGGATGTGTTCCAGGTCGCGCGGGAAGCCGGGTTCACTTGCGTTTACATCTCCAATGGGAACACCACTCCGGAAGTTTTGGAGTTCTTGAAGCCGCATGTCACAGGCTACAAGATTGACCTCAAGTCGATGCGGGACAAGACCTACCGCGGGCTGGGCGGTGTGCTGCAGCATGTGCTTGACAGTGTCGAGCGAGTTCATAGGATGGGTTTCTGGCTGGAAGTGGTGACCCTGGTGATCCCCGGCTTCAATGACAGTTCAGAGGAGCTCTGGGATGCGGCGCGTTTCCTGGCCGGAATCTCTCCGGACATCCCGTGGCATGTCACCGCATTCCATAAGGACTACAAGCTGATCGAACCGGACAACACGACCGCCGAGACTCTGACCCGGGCCGCCGAGATCGGCCAGGAAGCCGGGTTGCGCTACGTGTACGCCGGGAATCTGCCGGGCCAGGTCGAGGACTACGAAAACACCTACTGTCCAACCTGCCGGACTTGCCTGATCGAGCGGCTGGGGTATGTTATCCTGGCCTACCGACTGACGGAGAAGGGCAGCTGCCCGAGCTGCGGAACACGCATCCCGGGCGTCTGGCCTACCCGGGCTGAGCAGGTGAGGCTGGGGACGAGTGAGGACCTGTACGATCGCCGGCCGCGGCCGGTGATATGAAAAACCAAGAATGGAAGATTCGGTCAAACTCCTGTTGACTTACGACCCCCTCCCGAAACATCGGGAGGAATACTTTCGCTATGTATTGGGGGAATTTGTCCCGGCGCTCGAAAACCTCGGCCTGACGCTTTGTGAGGCCTGGCACACAGCCTATGGCGAGTACCCGCTTCGCTTGACCGGTTTCATCGCCGAAGATCGGGAGACCCTGGATACGGTGCTGTCTTCGCCGGAGTTCTTGGAGTTGGAGAGTCGGCTGCAGGACTTTGTCATCAACTACAGCCGCAAGATCGTTCCTCAACAGCCGCGATTCCAGTTCTGAATCTGGATCCGGCCGCCCGGCAACTTCTTCTCCTCAACCTAGATCACACCGAGTAGTTTGCCCACCTTCTCAAAGGCGGCAAGACCGTGGTCCAGGTCTTCCGTGGAATGGGAGGCCGAGATCATTACTCGGATACGGGCTTTGCCCTGGGCCACGGTGGGATAACCGATCGCCATCGCGAAGACTCCATCATCAAACAGCTGGCGGCTGAAGGATTGGGCCAGCGGAGCCTCGCCCAACATGATTGGGATGATCGGAGTGGTGCTTGCACCGGTGTCAAACCCCAGTGAACCCATCGCCTGTTTGAAGTATCGGGTGTTCTCCCACAGACGCTGCACGAGTTCGTCGGATTCCTCCAGGATGTCGACTGCCGCCAGGCAGGCAGCCACATCCGGAACCGTCATGGCCGAGGAGAACAAGAACGGCCGGCCGCGCTGGCGCAGCCAATCCACGATGACCTGCCGTCCGGCCACGACGCCTCCGACCACTCCGAAGGCCTTGGAGAGGGTCCCGATCTCGAGATCCACCTTTCCGTGCAGATCGAAGTGGTCGACGATTCCTCGCCCCCCCTTCCCGAGCACGCCCTCCCCGTGGGCGTCATCGACCATCAGCAGGTAGTCGAATTCTTGCGCGACGGCCTGAATCTCCGCCAGCGGAGCGACATCCCCGTCCATGCTGAAGACCCCGTCGGTCACGATTAAGGATCGCTTGTGGTTCCGGCTGCGCTGTTCTTGGATCACTGCGCGCAATCCGCTGGGGTCGGTGTGCGGGTAGCGGACGATCTCTGCCCGCGACAGGCGAGCCGCGTCGATGATGCTGGCGTGGTTGAGCTCGTCGGAATAGATCACATCCCCTTTGCCGACCAGGGCCGGGATCGCGGCGAGGTTGGCGTTGAAGCCAGACTGAAAGGTGATCGCGGCCTCGACTCCCTTGAAGGCGGCCAGCCGCGCTTCAAGTTCTAAGTGCAGCTGCATGGTCCCGGCGATCGTCCGGACCGCGGCCGGCCCCACTCCGAACCGATCGATGGCCGACTTGGCGGCCGCAGTCAGCCGCGGATGGTTGGCGAGGCCCAGGTAGTTGTTTGAGCAGAAGTTGAGCACCCGCCGCCCGTCCACCACCAGCCAGGCGCCCTGTGCAGAGCTCACCGTCCGGATCTGGGTGAACAGCCCGGCAGTTCGGAGGGCGGCAATCTCCTCCGAGATCCAATCGGTCTTGGTCATGGGCTTCCTCGCGAGTTAGGTGGGTGGACTGGACTACGAAACCAGCAAATTAAAGAGCTGGCGGGCCGGAGTTCCGACCAGCAGCCCGAGCAAATTGATCCCCATCCTGCCGGAGACGATCAACAGGATCAGTATGACCGGCCCATAGGGACGCAGCCGCGCCAGGGCAGCCTGGCCGCCTGGCGGTAGGAAGTAAGCGAGTACCTTCTCTCCGTCCAGCGGGGAGATGGGGATCAGGTTGAACAGCAACAGGATGAGGTTGATGAAAATGAACGTCTGCAGCAAGCCGGACAACGAGGGGAGCAGGCTGCCGGCGACAAAGGTCGGTCCCACCAGGCCCGCCCGAAAGGGGAGCGCGGCCAGAATCGCGAGGCCGAGATTGGAAAGCGGTCCGGCGGCCGCCACCAGCATCATCCCGGCTGGAGTCCGTCGCTGTAGAGCGTACGGATTCACCGGAACCGGCTTAGCCCATCCGAACCCGGCCACCAGCAGGAGCAGTGAACCCAGCGGATCGAGATGGCGGAGGGGGTTTAACGAAAGGCGGCCAGCCCGTCGAGGGGTGTCGTCGCCGAGCCGGTCGGCGGCCCAGGCGTGCGCAAACTCATGGATCGTGAAGGCGATGACCAGCGTGAAGGCTCTGGAGAGGATCTCCGGCAGGCTCCCACTTAGCACAGCGGGCGGATTATATCATCCGGGTCTCTTGGAGCCGCCGCGGTATAATGCCGCCACCCGGCCGGAGGGCCGTTTTCGTTGCTGGTAGAGCTTCAAGTGGACGACATCGTCCGGCTGCGAAAGACCCATCCGTGCGGGGGGACCGACTGGCGAGTCGTCCGGCTCGGGGCTGACATCGGTCTCAAGTGCCAGAACTGCGGGCGCCGGATCCTACTGCCACGGCGCGAACTCGCTCGGCGCATGAAGGGCTGGGTTGAGAAGGCGGGGAGTGCGCCGGGCGGCTGACCGCAAGGCGCGGCCATAAGCGGCATGGCCAGCCTCAGCAGCGCGACCTGGCCGGCGCTTTCGCTTAACTTTGTGTTCTCAGGATCGGCGCGGGTTACACGTTGGCGATAACGTTGCTGAACATGTTCCCGACGCTCGAGCCGAATAGGGTGAGGAGCACGATCACTGCCAGTCCTACGAGAAGAATGATCAGCGCGTACTCCACCAACCCCTGACCGCTCGAGGAAGAAAAAAGCATGAATGCCCTCGATAAACGGGATGATTGGAATCGAGTATAGGCGATCCCCTAGGGGGCGCAATAGTCCAAGAAGCATAGCGTTTAGGCCCGCTTCAGCATGCCGTACGTAGTGTGCGCGGAAGAGATCGAAGGGCGCTGGATCGCCCACGTTCCGGATCTGCCCGGCTGTTTTGCTTCCCACAACGAGCGGGAGACGGCCATCAGTTCCATCCCGAAGGCAGTCGAAACCTATCTCGAGTGGTGCACCGAGCATGGCTTACGGGTTAGCGGCTTCTCCGGCCCGATGATGGTCAGCGAAGTGATCCGGGCCTGGCGCTACGAAGACGACTACGAGGTCAATGCCTTCTTTGCCGCCGATCGGCCGCCGTTGTTGGCGGATGAGACGCCGGAATACGAACGGCTGTTGCTGGCGACCCGCCAAGGACTGGAGCAGGTGTTGGACGGCCTCAGCGAGGATGACCTGCACAAGGAACTTTCCGGGGAGGAGTGGCCCATTGTGGGGATTTTGAATCATGTGGCCCTCGCAGAACAGTGGTATTTCGACCGGATGGGAATTGCCTTGCCGACCCGTGAGCTTCCGACCGATCCGCTCGACCGGCTGGTGAAGGTCCGCGATCACACCCTGGCCAACCTCCCAAATCTGGCTACCCGAATCGGGGTCGTGGCCCTTTCCGGGGAGACCTGGTCGGCCCGCAAGGTCATGCGCCGAACCCTGTGGCATGAGCGCGACCATACCGATCACATCTCCAAACTCAAACTGCGGCTGCGCTGAGGCGGACCGTCGGGTCGCGCCTACGGCATCCCCTAATCCCCTGTAGCTTCGGAGGGTGGCATGACCTACACCGCGATCAAGACTGAGATCCACGGCCGGGCCGGTCTGGTACAGATCCATCGGCCCGAGGCACTCAACGCACTCAACGCAACCGTGATGGAGGAAGTGGCCAGCGCGCTGACCGGGTTCGACGCCGATGATCAAGTCGGCGCCATGGTGCTGACCGGCGACGGGCGGGCCTTCGCCTCCGGGGCCGACATCAAGGAAATGGCGGAGGCCTCGGCGGTGGACATGCTGACCGCCGATCGGATTGGACGCTGGGACCGCATCCGGGGAGTCAAAAAGCCAGTGATCGCGGCAGTTTCCGGATGGTGCTTGGGCGGCGGCAATGAATTGGCGATGCTGTGCGACATGATCGTGGCCTCCGAGACCGCCCGGTTTGGCCAGCCAGAAATCAACTTGGGAGTCATGCCGGGGGCGGGCGGGACTCAACGGCTGACCCGGGTGGTCGGCAAGGCGCTGGCCATGGAAATGGTGCTCA
>CAYHSI010000086.1:0-8212 GCA_964359225.1 uncultured Anaerolineaceae bacterium | reverse complement strand
CTCCACAAGAAACAGAAAGGTCTGCTGGACCTTTTGGGGTCCTTGCCGGATGGGATCCTAGTGGTCGAAGAGGGCGGAAAGGTCGTGCTCAGCAGCCCGGTTGGCGAGCGTTGGCTGGCTCGCGATTGGAAATCAGAGCGCCAGCCGATCCAGGCCTTTCTCGCACAGGTCAACTCCAAGGGGGCGGAACGCAGCGCCAGAGCCCGGCTCGACGATCACGAGCTGCAGCTTATCGCCGTGGATTTCCCGGCTGACGGCGACATGAGGCGCAAGGCCGTGATCATCCGTGAGATCGAATCAGATGGGATCGGCGCCGGCAGTTTAGTGACCGAGACCGTAATGGGCATCAAAAAGGGCCTGGCTACCCTCTACCAGCAGGGGGTGGGAACTGAGGCCGTCTTGCATCTGGCCAGCCAATTCGCGGTGCTGGAGCAGCTAGCGGGTTGGGCGCCGACCGAACCGGAGGTCCGCCCGGGTCCCACCTCGGTCTCGGACGGCCCGCCCGCACGCCCAACCTCCGCCGACCCGATCAAGAACGCGGTTGGCACTGTACCGACGCCCGCGGAAGAACCGGAGGGGCCTAAGCTGAACACGGCCGAGTTGGCGGAAGCGCTCCGGGCCGCGGCACAACTAGGAGCCGAACCGGTCCAAGCACAGCCCGCCGTACAGATGGAGAGCGCCCCCGAGCCTGTGCCCGAATTGCAGACCCAGCCGGTGTCACAGGCCCCGGCGCCGGCCGAGTCCAAGCCGGTCGGGCCCGGCTCCCTTGAACCGCGGCCCGAGGCGGAGGCATCGCCTCAACCGACAACCGTCGCTGAGCCAACTTTCCCGAAAGCGCAGCCGAGAGAGCTGGACCCGGTCGCCAGGCCGGTAGATACCGGGCTGTTTCGACCCCGGATCATTCCGGAGGCGATGAGCGCTAAACTCGGCGAACCGCCCTCGATTCAGCCCGCCAACCGGAAGCGCCGCTCGATTCGGATTGGATCTTCGGCCGCCGATACCCAGATCTTTCGCAGGGTGCTTGAGAAGATGTCCGGCGAGACGGTGATCGGGCCGGGAGAGCCTAAGCCCGAGCCTGGCGCAGCAGCCGACGAGCCGCGGTCGCGAAACGGCGAAGTCTCGCCTGCCGACATTGACATTCTCGAGCCGACGCCGGATCCTGCTCCGCTATTCGGAAACGAGACTGAGGCGCCACGACCTGCGCCCGTCGCCAAAGCCAAGCGCCTCGTCGAAGCCATGCCAAGACCGGTGGTCCCGCCAAAGCGCTCTCGCCCAACCCAATCGAAAGAGTCCGAGCCGAGGCCGGCCCCGGCCAAGCGTGCTGCGGCGAATTGGCCTCCAAAGTTGCCCTCAACAGAACAGGACTGGGAAGACACACTGGAGACCAACGAGTAGCATCTTGGATGAAAGACTGCGCCCGGTCAGCTGACCGGGCGCAATGTTTTTCTGGCTGCGGCCCGTTCTGGAGCGAGCCCCTGATCCTTGGGCGGATCGCTTACGGCACCGTCGCCTCGGTGCCGGCTGCCGGGGTGAGCGAGGGAAGCGGCAGCAAGAACGGATTGTTGCTCGGCACCAGCATCACCTGGATTCCTGGCGCCAGCTTCTGGATGTATTCAAAGACGAGCAGGTCGGGGTTATTGCGCAGTGCGTCAGCAATCAGCTCCAGCGCCCTGGCCTCAGCCTCTGCCTGAATCACGCGGGCCTCGGCCTGCCCTTGGGCGGCGATCACCACCGAATCGGCCACGCCCTTGGCGACTTGCCGGGCCTGCTCCGCCTCTTGCGTCCGTTGCTCGACCACAAGCGCCGCTTGCTTAGCCAGCTGTTCGGCGATTTGCTTTTGCTCCACCGAGGCAGCATATTCCGGCGAGAAGGCGATATTGCGCAGTACGAAGTCGTGCAGGATAAGCCCGCCCTCATTCAGCGAATCCTCTAGCGCGGTGCGGATCTGCTCGGCCAGGGCAAACCGCTCTGTGCTGTAAACTTGCTCGATCCCGAACTGCGAAACGGCATCCCGGATCACGCCACGGCTCTTGGGGCGGACCAGGTTGTCAATATACCGGCCCTGCCACTGGATATGCGTCTCCACCACCCGCTCTGGGTCGATGGAGAAAATCACTGAGGCGTCCACCTTTACGACCTGGCCGTCGGAGGTGCGAGCCTCGCCCGAATCATCTCCCGCAATCGCGCCCTCTTGGGCTATGACCGACATGGTGTAGGTCTGACGGGTGATGTTGTACGGGATCACGTTCTCCAAGAACGGGACAACCAGATTGAGACCCGGTTGGAGCGCGCTCGGGCGCACTCCCCCCTGGAGGGCCGAGATCACCACCCCCCGCTCGGTGGGCTGTACGAAGATTATGCTGGACCCTATGGAGGTCGCGGCCAAGGCTACGATCACCGATACGATGATCAAGCTGGTCGCACCCTTGAATGGCTGTCCCCGGGCGGCTCGCGCCACGGAGAGCCCGATTAACCCGATTGCCACCAGCCAGGAAAGGGTGGCAATTCCTCGAACAAGCGCTGCGACATTCATGTGCTCCTCCTCGAATTCAGCGAGTTGTGCCTGCTTCCGGTTCTTGCGTTTGGCCCGGCTCCCGCTCCAACATCAAGGTCACCGGCCCATCGTTCTCGATCTCCACCAGCATCATCGCCCCAAAGGACCCCGTCTGGGTAGGGACACCTTCCTGCCGCAACAACGCCGCAAAGCGTTCGACCAGCGGTTCGGCAATCTCCGGCGGCGCGGCGTGGACAAAACTGGGACGCCGGCCTTTTCGGACATCTCCGTAGAGGGTGAATTGCGAGACGACAATGACCTCACCCTGGGTCTCCAACAACGAGCGGTTCATCTTTCCTTGGTCGTCGGCAAACACTCGCAGGTGGGCGCATTTGTTGGCCAGCCAGCGGGCTTCCGTTTCGGTGTCTCCCTCCCCAACCCCCAACAGGATAACCAGACCTTTGCCGATTTGCGCCAGGGTCTTTCCGTCAACGCTCACGCCCCCACTCCGCACCCGCTGGACGAGCGCTCGCATCGCTTCAGCTTGCTTTGGCCGGGCGCCCACCGACCAGGCCCACGACCTCCCCTGCTTCGGCATGCCGTCGGGTCTGCAGCTTGGAATAGATCAACTGGCCGTCCACTGTCACCTCAAAGCGACCACCGTCCGAAGGGATGAGCCGGATCGATTGAATGTCCCCCTCGAATTGCTTCGTCAGTTCGGCCATCAGACCGATGGCCCGATCAGTGTAGTGTCAAACGAGACAGTATTCGATGCTGATGTCCACCACGGCCCTCCGTGCCCGATCCTTGCCACCGATTCTACTATGCGCAGCCGCGGTTAAGGGTGGTAGCCGGGGGTCCTCCCTGCGGCATCAGTATGGGATAATCAAACGGTACGGAGGTGAAAGATGCGCCGGTTCTTTACATTCCTGCTTGGAACCGTGAGCGGCGCTGTCGTGGGCGCCTCGGTCGCACTGCTTATCGCTCCGGCCTCGGGGGAAGAGTTGCGGACTCGGGCCCGGCAGCGGTTCGCTGATCTGCGCGACGAAATCCAGGATGCCTACGAAACGCGGAGCGCCCAACTCCAGGCCGAGCTGGAGCAAATGCGGAAGCGCCGAACGCCCGAGAAGGTCAGCTAGGGCGCAGCGAAGCCTTGCTGGCTATCGTCAGGGGATTTGGGTCTGCGCCGTTACTGTGCACCCCTCGAGCCCTTGGACATTGAAAGTCAAGGTCAAGCTGAAGGTACCAGTAAACGGCTGACCCTTGAGGTTGAAGACTGCCTCCCACCACTTGCTGCCTTCGAGTTCAAATGAAGGTGCCGAAGCGGCGGACGGTGAGGAAGTGCTATCCGTTATGAAGTATCGCTCGCCCTTGAACTTGAAATAGTCCAAGCACATAGGAGGCGCATATTCCGTATTCCAATCCAGGCTTGAATCAGTCAGATAGGCAGGCACTTCGTAATCATTTCTGACGTGATAACGGATCCTGCCTCCTCCTTCGTATTCGTACTCTTCCCCGTTGTCCTCGACCTTGACTTCGACAATCCCGTATTCTGAGTCATCGATCGTTATCAGTTCGCAGGAGGCTGCCGCCGGTTGGGTTGGAGCGTACGTTGGCGTTGGGGTCTCGGACCCCAAAGCCGTCGGAGTAGTAGTGGGCGCGAGCGCGGGGTCTGGAGTCGAGGACGGAGCATCCTGCGGGGAGGGCACAGCCATTGCAGATTCTGGCGAGGGCGCCGGGCTCGCCTCCTCGCTCAGCTCATCGCCGGCCTCGGTTGGCGTACCTTCCTGATAGGTTTGAACTTCTCGAATCACTTCAGCCGCCAGCTCACTCTCTCCAAGGCTAATTAGCTTGTTGAGTTCCTCCATCCGACGCTGCTGATAGCTGGATGCCAGGTCGAGGCGAAGGCGGCGGCTTGGCACCAAGCTCAGGCTCAACCCTTCGACGGCCCGTTTGAGCGGATACAGGTTATCGCCAGGGATCGTGCCTGCTGAAGCAGCCACCAGGCCGCCAGCGCTGAAGAACAACACACTCCCAATAGCCACCACGGCGATCGCGTTGCGAGCGAGCCATCCGGCGCCGCGCGGCTGAAGCCGATCTGCGCGCAGCAGGGCAGCGTGGGCGAGGATCCGGGTCCGGGTGCGTTGGAGAGTAGGGGCAGAGACGTTCCCGACCGGCAGGGTGCGAGCCGCATCTGCAACCTCCAGCAGGGAACGCAGCCGGGGATCCGGGTGCCGGGACAGCCAGAAATCCACGTCCTCTCCGCGCCCAATTGCGGAGAGGCCAGCTTCAAGTGCCTCAGCTAGACGACGATCATTCATAGGCTCGGCTTCCCATCGCTCAGGTTCTGCCTCAACGAGTGGATGGCCCGGAATTGCAGCGCCCGGACGGCGCCCGGGCGCTTGCCCAGCAACGAAGCCGTCTCCTTGACGGTGAACCCGTTCCCGAGTCGCAGGGCCAATACATGTTTTTGCTCCGGAGTCAGTCGGGCGAAAGCAGCCTGAACCGTGTGAATTCGCTCAAGTTGCTCGGCCTGGCTTGAGGGATCGGCATCCTCGGCCATCAACTCGTGGTTTGGCAACTCGACCTCCCGGGCGACCGCCTTTCGATAATAGCCGTCGACCAGGTTGGAGGCGGTTCCGTAGAGCCAGCCTCGCAGATTCTGGCGCGGCCCTTTCCCTGCGTTGAGGGCCTCGATTAGCTGAAGGAAGACTTCGCCAGCGATGTCTTCTGCCCGTGCCGAGTCGTTCGTTCGATAGTAGGCGTAGCGGTAGATTTCGGGCAGATGTCGGCGATGGGCCTCGCTGAGAATCACCGGGTCAAGGGCACGCAAGCGGCCTAGATCAATCGGAACTCCTGTCACGATTTCCCTTCAAGAGCCCTTAGGCCCCTACTCGGACTAGAAAAATGGTTAACCGTGGCTTGACCCTCCGAAGCAGATCGAGCCTAAAGACGACCGCGTTAAAGACGACCGGAAAGTGTACCCAGGCGCGCCCTGAGCACAGGCAGCCGACGCCTTACCTTAACGGTCGTGATTCTCCGAGAAAAGTTACGGGCACTCTGCTTAACAGGACCAGCGTACTACACGGATCTGAATCGCTCTCCACGCACCTCTCGCTAGTACTCTCCTCCCAATTCAAACCTCGCCCATAACCAACTGGCCCGAAACACAACTATTTATCGAACACAGTCCAATCGGAGGAGGATCATGTCTAGAAAGCTTTTCGTTTCGATTGCGTGCGGCCTCACTGCCCTTGGGGTCTTCTCCTCAGTAGCCTGGGCCAAAGCCAGTGATCTGCGAGCCTTCACGAACACCTATGGATTAGATGGAACGCGTCTGGATACCTGTGCTTTGTGCCATGGGACAAGCTTCAGCCAGTTTAATCCCTATGGCCTGGCGTATGTCCAAGCCAAGGGAGTGAGCGGCGGGGATGAGCTCATGGCGTTTGCCATGATCGCCAACCTGGACTCCGACGGCGACGGCCCAACGAACATCATGGAAATCGCCATGCTGACCTTCCCGGGTGATCCCGGAGACCCCCCCGCTCCGACTGCGACCGCAACGGCGCTCCCCCCGAGTCCAACTGCCAGCACAACCGGCGAACCTACCGTGGCCTTAACTGCGGTCCCAACCAACTCGCCTCCGCCGGCCACTGCCACTTCGATATCTACGGAGCCTCTGCCAACACCCACGTACTCTGGCTCAGCTTCTCCGATGCCAACCGCGGACGATGAGGTCGTCCGCACGCTGGTCGACCTGGTCCGCCGAAAAGCCTGGGCAGTGCCGCATAAGCTCGAACTTCCGAAAGACAGCGGCACCCCACTCGTCCTCTACGGGAAAGTGGAGAACAAGGGTACCTCTTCAACCGCTGTGCAGGTCCGTTTTGTCGTCGCTGAAGAAAGCACCGGCGCCCAGCGGGATGAAGTAATGACCGAGGCGGTCGTTCTCGCTCCTGGCGAGATCATGGATCTCGGCTCCGAATGGCTGAACCCCTCGGAAGGGAGATTCCAGGTCACTGCTCAGGCCTGGTACGACTCGAACGGCGACGGCGTCCCCGACACGGCGGGCAACACCATCAAGCGCTTCAAACTCGATATCAAGGTGAAGGGTTCCGTGGATCTAGCCGGGAAGAAGGCCTGGGTCGAGGACAAACACTTCGATCCAGCTGAGGGCGATGGGGTCCTGACCCTGTTTGCAACTGTGGAGAACAGTGGCATGAGCGCCGCCAGCGTGGTTGTCCGATTCCAGATTACCGGCCAGCAGGACGGCAGCCCAGCCCTTGAGCTCCTGACGGACGAAGTCCGGCTCGCGCCAGGCCAGTTGATGGATCTCTCGGCCGACTGGGTCAATCCACCTTCGGGTGAATTCAAGGTCCTCGCTACGGTCTGGTACGACTCGAGTGGCGACGGATCGCTTGACTCTCAAGGCAGGCACGTTAAGGAGTTCGAGCTTGAGATTGGGAGCGAGGCTGGCGAGGACGAAGAAGACGAAGATGATTCTGACGATAAGCACAAGAAGGATGAGGAGGTCGAGGACGACGATTAGGAATTGAATCGGTCGCCGAGCGGCCAGGAAGAGAGAACTCCGACGCGTTTGAAGGGAGCGCTGCGTCTCATGGCGCAGCAACACAGGGCGCTGGCCTTAGGCCAGGTAGTGCCGGACCCATTCGCCTGCTGCGAGTGTGGAATCTGTTCCTTCAACTGCCCTGCCGGCATCGATGTACGGGCCTACGCTCGGGTTGGATCCCCGGTGGTTGATTCCCACTGCCTGACTTGCGGCGAGTGCGTCGCCCGCTGCCCGCGACTGGCGCTGCGTCTGGAGCTGGGCCCCGCGTTTCAAGCCCCGGACTAGTCGCACGTGGCCGGGAGGGCAAGCCAGTTTGTAATCGTCGGAAATGGCGCTGCGGGGGTGGCCGCCGCGGAGGCCATCCGTGAGCTTGACCGCCGGGCCACGTTGGTCATCGTCAGCGACGAGAGCCATGACCATTACTCGCGGCCCGGCCTGGCTTACCTGCTCACCCGAGCCCTACCTGAAGCCCTGCTCTACGCCCGAACGGAGGAAGAGCTTCATCGCCTGAGGGCAGAACGAATCCACGAGCGCGCCGTACGAATTCGCCCCAGGGCCCACACTCTGGAACTGGAGAGCGGTCGGGCCCTTTCCTACGACGCTCTCCTGCTGGCTACCGGCGCGGGCGCGGTCTTGCCCAATCTGCCCGGGATCGATCTCCGCGGCGTCGTGACCCTGGACACACTTGACGATGCCCGCCGGGTCTTGAGCCAGGCCCGTCGGGCGCGCCGGGCGGTAGTTGTCGGAGGCGGGATCACCGCGATCGAGCTGGCGGAAGGGTTCAGTGCTCTCGGGCTCCAAGTTGACTACCTGCTTCGAAAAGACCGCTATTGGAGCTCCGTGCTCGATCCGGTCGAATCTCAGATCATCGAACGCGGTCTGAGGACCAGGGGAGTGGCAATTCGGCCCCGGACTGAGCTGAGTCATGTGTTAGGCAAGAAAGGAAAGGTGGTTGGGGTAAGGACGGCTCGGGGAGAGGAGATCCGCTGTGAGCTGGTCGGAGTCGCGGTCGGCGTGCGCCCAAGGACCCGGCTGGCAAAGGAGGCGAGTCTTGACGTCGATCGCGGCGTGTTGGTCAATGAATTCATGCGGACCGAGCAGCCTCAGGTATACGCCGCGGGGGACGTCGCCCAGGTCCACAATCCGCGCAC
>CAYHSI010000085.1:0-8242 GCA_964359225.1 uncultured Anaerolineaceae bacterium | reverse complement strand
AGCATTCGGGCGATCTCCTTGGTGGAGCGCCCCTCGGCCATGCGCTGGAGGAGCGGGCCCTCGACCGCGCCCGCTCCGCGATCCGAGCCCTGGCCGATCTCGCGCCTAGGACGGCGCTCGTGCGGCGTGACGGTCAAGAGGTTGAGCTCCCGGTCGAACAGCTCGCGCTGAAAGATGTTGTGATCATCCGCCCGGGGGCCCGACTGGCAGTGGATGGGGTCATCACTGCGGGTGAATCGGCCATTGACCAGTCCCCAGTCACGGGTGAGTCGGTACCGGTGGACAAGACTCCCGGCGAGCCGGTATTCGCCGGATCGGTGAACGGTCAGGGTGCGTTGGAAGTGAGAGTGACCCGGCTGGCGAAGGATAGCACTCTCGCCCGGGTGATGAAGATGGTCGAACAAGCGCCCACCCAGAAATCGCCGACCCAGAACATGGTCGAGCGCTTCGAGCATCGTTTCGTGCCGGGCGTGCTGATCGTCACGGCTTTGCTCATCGTCGTGCCGCCGCTGGTCGGCGTACCCTTCCAGATCTCCTTCCTGCGCGCCATGACCCTGCTGGTGGCGGCCTCGCCCTGCGCCCTGGCGCTGGGCACGCCGGCCTCGATTCTGGCGGGCATCGCCCAAGCGGCGCGCAACGGTGTGCTGGTGAAAGGCGGTGTCCACCTGGAGAACCTCGGCCGGCTGAAGGCGATCGCCTTCGACAAGACCGGCACCCTCACCCAGGGCAAGCCTGAGGTCACCGATGTTGTGCAGCTCCCGGAATCTCGGGGTCAGATTCCGAACGCGGACGACTTGCTGGCCCTCGCAGCGGCCGTGGAGAGCCGCTCGGGCCATCCACTGGCTGAGGCGGTGGTGCGTGCGGCCCGGATCAAGGGCCTGGTCCTCCACACCGTGGGCATGGTTGAGTCGCTCACTGGAAGCGGGATGCGCGCCTCAGTGAACGGTCGGGCGGTGCTCATTGGCAATCGCAAGCTGATGGAGGAGTCGCAAGTCGTCTTGACCGAGCAAACGACGCGACAGATCGAAGAGTTGCAGGCAAAAGGTAAGACGACGATGCTTGTCGCTGTCGAGGGGCAGCTGGCCGGCGTGTTCGCGCTGGCTGACACGCTGCGACCCGATGCCATCGCTGCGTTGAAAGAGCTGAGGCGGATCGGCGTGCAGGAGACGGTGCTGCTTACGGGCGACAACGCCCGAATAGCCGCAGCCATCGCCAATCAAGTCGGCCTGACCACATTTCGCTCCGACCTCCTGCCGGAAGACAAAGTGAGCGAGGTCCGCGCCCTCACCCAGCAGCTGGGTCCGACAGGCATGGTCGGGGACGGGGTCAATGACGCGCCTGCCCTCGCCAGCGCGACGGTGGGGATCGCCATGGGGGGTGCAGCCACCGATGTAGCCTTGGAAACCGCCGACGTGGCGCTGATGGCCGACGACCTTTCGAAACTACCTTTCGCCGTCGGCCTGGGCCGGGCGACCCGCGCCGTTGTCCTGCAGAACCTGCTCATATCGCTCGGAGTCATCAGCCTGCTACTCGTGGCGACGCTGACCGGGGCGATCGGGATCGGCGGCGCAGTCATCGTCCATGAAGGGAGCACCCTCCTCGTGGTGTTCAACGCGCTGCGCCTGCTCGGTTATCGAGAGAAGGTGGGATGAGCGGATCGATGACGTCAGACATCGTGCTGGACGGGATAGTCATCGCAAGCGCGGCGCTCGTGAGTGTCGTGGTTATGGCCAGCTGGCTGGCTGCCCTCCGCGCCCCGCGGTCGCCTCCCGTCGGTTCGAGCCGGTGGTTCAGGCTGACCGCAAGGGCTCAGGTGGGGGTCGGATTCGGAGCGGTTGCGCTGTTGGCTTACCTTGGCTACCAGCTGTGGATTCCCCTCCCCCTGACGCTGCCTCCCTCCATGATTTCCGCCTTGCGCATCGCAGGGTTGGCCCCCTTTTTCGTTGGATCGGCGTTCGTGTTGTGGGCCCGTCAGTCACTGGGGCCGATGTACGGTGTGAGCACGAGCTCCGCCGCGCAGCTGCGGGTGAGTCATCAGCTGATCCAGCGCGGTCCCTACGCGCGAGTGCGCCATCCGATGTACTTGGGGTACTGGCTCCTTTTCGCCGGTGCGTTGCTCATCTATCGGACGTGGACCCCTCTCGCGCTGCTGGTGATGTGCGTGCCGGCGTTCTACCGCCGAGCGCGGCGTGAGGAAGCCGCATTAGCCGTGAGGTTCGGGGGCGTGTGGGACGACTACGCCGCCCGTGTGCCAATGTTCGTCCCGAGCTGGCGTTCCCGGACGGGATGAGCGCGACGCTGATTGGACTGCTCTCGGCCCTGGCCTCTGCGTTGGTCTGGGGAGGCGGCGACTTTGTCGGTGGTCTGGCTGCCTACCGCCGGGCTCCCTATCAGATTGTGGCGCTTGCCTCGCTGGCGGGTGTTGCCTTACTCCTGTTCTTTGCGTACCTCGCCAACGAGCGCATCCCTCCCCCGCCGGACATCCTCTGGGCCATAGCCGGTGGGATTTCGGGCGCAGTCGGGGTCGCGGCCCTCTACCGAGGCCTCTCAACCGGCTCGGCGGCCATCGTAGCCCCCACCGCAGGAGTGGTAAGCGCCGCGATCCCAGTCATCGTGGGTTCTCTTCTGCAAGGCCTTCCACCGGGTACTCGCCTGGCCGGGATCTTCGCAGGGCTTGTTGGGATCGGGCTGGTCAGCAAGACTGCTAATGGTCGAGTCGAGTCCGTCAGAAGTTCGTTAGCATTATCGGTTTTGGCAGGCGCCGGGTTCGGGGGGTTCTTCGTGACCATCGCCCAGCTCAAGGGGGGGCTGCTCTTCGCACCCCTGGTCATCGCCAAGCTGGCCGCTCTTGCCTTCGCCTGCCTCATCCTGGTCATCCGGCGGGAACCTCTGCCTTCCCCGGCCAGCCAACCGATCGCGCTGCTTGCCGGCGCGCTCGATGCCGGTGGTAACTTCTTCTACTTGTTCGCGGTGCAGCACGTTCGCCTGGACGTTGCCGCAGTGCTCACTTCCATGTACCCTGCCACCACCGTGATCCTGTCAGCTGCCCTGCTGCATGAAAGGATTCGCTCACTGCAGGTGGTGGGTGTGGGGCTGTGCCTGACCGGCGTGGCCTTGATTGCTCTGTAGCGCCTCCATACCCGATGTTAGACTCCCTGATGTGTGAAAGGATTACGGACAAGAACCGATGCATACTCACGAACCTTCGACTGCCGACTCACACCACGATCACGCCCACCACGCCATCGATCCAACGATCCTGACCAGCGAGCGCGGGATCTGGGCGATCAAGTGGTCCTTCATCGGCCTGATGACCACGGCATTGCTGCAAGTGGTCGTCGTTTATTTCACCAGCAGTGTTGCCCTGCTGGCCGACACCATCCACAACTTCGGAGACGCCTCGACTGCGATCCCGCTCTGGATCGCCTTCCGACTGGCGCGGCTCAAGCCTTCAAAGCGGTACCCGTACGGATACGGCAAGGTAGAGGACCTGGCGGGAGCGGTCGTCGTACTTATTATCCTTTTCAGCGCGGTGGTTGCTGGAGTTCAATCCGTTGAGCGATTTCTCAACCCCCAGCCGGTCCGATACCTATGGGCAATTGGCGCGGCGGCGATCATCGGGTTTCTCGGCAACGAGTTTGTGGCGCTTTTCCGGATCCGGGTTGGGAAGGAGATCAACAGCGCGGCCCTGATCGCCGATGGGTATCACGCCAGGGCGGATGGCTTCACCAGTCTGGCAGTCTTAGGAGGGGCGGTTGGGATCTGGCTCGGGTTCCCACTGGCCGATCCGATCATCGGGATCTTCATCACCGTGCTCATCTTGCGGATCGTCTGGGCATCGGCCCGGACGGTGTTCGCGCGGATGATCGATGGTGTCGGTCCGGAAGTCGTGGATGAAATCCGCCATGCCGCATTGCACATCGAGGGGGTGGAGCAAGTATCAGAAGTCCGCGCCCGCTGGATCGGCCACCGGCTTCATGGGGAAGTAAACCTGGCTGTCGCTCCGGCCTTGTCGGTCAGCGAGGCCCATGCACTAGGGCAGGCGGCCAGGCATGCGATCCTGCATCACTTCCCGTCTTTGTCGAATGTGATCATCCATGTTGATCCTGTGGACGCTTCAGGTGAGGGCTTCCATCGGATCGAGCGTCATGCCCACGACGAGCTTGAGCCGCACTTTCACCCCTGACATTGGCGCCGATGTAGTTTCCCTCAATGTGTTCGGCGTTCCTTGGGGATAAGGTGAAATGGCTCGACCCAAGGGAATCCCGCTTGCCAAATCCACCGCTGAAGTGAGATGGCGGAATAGGGACGATCCGGGTCGCAGTCTCCGCAACGGCATCCGGCTCTAATGTGGCGTCCTCGGCGGCGTCAAACCACGACCGGCACGCCGAGCAGCCTGCCTCCCAGCCCAAGCGCGAGCCGCCGGGCGTCGCGCCTCAGGCCGGGCGGGGCAAGCCACCACTGCTCAAAGAGCACCTTGCCGGAGTGCCAGATACTGCCCACCTTACGAAGCTCGATCTGCGGGGATGGTACGGCGAAGAAATCGCCGTAGGCGAAGCCAGCCAGTCTCTCGCCCGCTTCGAGCATGCAGTAGCCTACGCCGGGGAACTCGGGCGGGTTGGCTGCACCCATGACCTCAGAGGCGATTCGACGGGCGACGACTTCGGCCTGCGCGTGGGCGAACACACCCGCCTTTGGGAGCATCAAGGGGACGTCCGGCTTCCAGCGGCCGGGAAGAGGGATGGCCGTCATGTCGCCGAGGGCGAACACGTTCTCGTGCCTGGTTTCGAGCGTTGCCGGGTCCACCGAGACCCAACCGGTCTCGTTGGCCAAGCCGGCCTCACGTGCGAGGGGCGAGCCGCGATGGGGTGGGACGGCTACGAGCAGGTCGTAGGGGAAGGAGCCTCTGTTTTCGAATATCAGTTCGTGTGTCCCGACAGTGATGCTCGACAACTTGTGTGACGGGTGAAAATGGATACCTTGCCGCGCTAGCATCTCTTGGACCGCTTCGCCCAGTTCCGGTCCGGCGACCGGCATCGGCCGCGGCTCGGGGCTATAGAGGTGGACTTCCGTTCCGTCGCGCAGGCCTCTCCGGCGAAGGAAATCAGCGATGAGCATTGCGCCCTCGTGCGGCGCGCCGGGGCACTTGTAGGGGACCGCGCTCACCACCACGGCAACCTTGCCGCCGGCGAACGTCCGCAGCGCATCACGCAGCCGGATGGCGCCCTCCAGCGTGTAGAACGTGTGCCCCGCTTCAGCCAAACCGGGCATCGCTTCGGGAGCCAGCTCGGCGCCAAGGGCAAGAACGAGGTAGTCGTACGGGATCTTGTGCGAGGCGGTCTCGATGCGTCGCCCGGCAACATCGATCGCCGCCGCCTCCTCAAGGATCAGGTCGACGCCGGGCCGGACAAGCGTGCGCAGGTCGCGCGTCACCTGATGCGCGCTTCGGCCGCCGGTCATGAGCCATAAGAATGACGGGGCAAATGCATGCCGCGCGTCCCTCTCGACCAACATCACGCGATGCTCACGGGGAAGTAGGCGCCGCAGCTCGTTGGCCGCAACCAAGCCGCCGATGCCACCGCCCAGGATCAAGATCGTTTTGGCGACCATCTCCTACTCCTTCAGCGGATCTGGAACTCGAAACCTAGCCAGCGATTGGGACGACGTGCGCCACCTCGCCCAAGCCACATCATCACCTCAGAAGACGAGGACATGGTCGACCGCCAGTGTCCACTCGCCGAGTAAGTCCATGCTGCCGGCTTCGACCCCCTCGATCGTGCTGTTGGGCCCGATCCCGCGGGCCGTGACGCACGTCCCTCAAGTGGCCACTTTGCCGCGCCGGGTGAGGGAGGCCACCATCCGCTCGATGTTGTAGTAACCCTGGGGAGTCTCCTGGCCGGCGATGGCGCACTGCACGCCGTCGCCTAACAGGAAGACGCGCACACTGACCTCGGGGTGCTTGACCAGGTTCAGGGCCAGCCGTAAGGCGTTGTACGGGCGCTCGTTTCCGTAGGGGCCGTCGTTGATGATGATCAGGTAATCCTTGGAGGGTTCGGGCATGATCTGTTGTCGCTCCTTGCCGTCCTAACCTCGGGCCTCCTGCGCGACCCTTCCGCCTTCCGCCAGATGCTCCATGAGCACCTGCCGCATGAGTCTGCAGGCCCTGATGATTTTGGGGTTGCTCAGCCGGTAGTACGCGTTCAGCCCTTCACGTCGCGAGCTGACAATGCCCTTCTGGCGCATCAGGCCCAGGTGCTGGGATAGGTTCGACTGGCTGATGTCCATCACCTGCAAGAGATCGCCGACCGACTTCTCTCCGTCCCGGAGCAGGTCGATGATCTCCAGGCGCTTGGGATTGCCCAGGGTCTGGCAGACGCCGGCGTGCAGCTCGTAGAGAAGACGGTCGCGGGATCTGGGTCGGGGCATAGTTCACTTATTGCGAATATTCTAATCTACGAGCAGTGGCCTGGCAACAGCCCATGGGTGCGAGCTTTCGTCACTCAGGAAACCAGGTGGGAGCGTGGCGTTCGGAGGAACCCAACCGCCATCATTCAGCTGGGGGACGGTTGGGCTTGACCGAAGGGGGAAGCTTCGGAATTCGGGTCTCAGCCGTCACAGGGATCCCGTCGCTGACGGCTGATAGCGGACAACTGCTTTCGAGGAGGCGACGGAGGGACTTGCTCCTCCGCTTCGCTATGGGACTATGAACCCACACATCAGACCCTTGCTTGCCTTTGGGTGGATTCCGAACAAGGGTCTGCTGATTCTCGGCTGCATGGTGGATCATCAGCGCCAAGAGGGAGGAGACCAGGCTGCGGCGCTTACAGATCTTGATCGACCACTCCGCCGTAGGGCGGCCCGTCCCACCCCTGACCCGCCCGGGCAAATCGAGGTAACGTCGCCGGGCTGCCCGCCTACTCTGACTCGCGAGCCAAGCGCAGCCAACCCGCAGCGCTGCCACGCGCGCTCAGTCCTCCTGCTTCCGATGCCCCCAGGCCCAGGCCACCGCCTCGGCCCGCGAGCGCACCCCCAACTTGCTGTACAGGTTACTCACATGGTTCTTGACCGTCCCCACCGAGATCGAGAGCTGCTCGGCGATCGCCTCGTTTCCCAGCCCTTTGGCCATCAGGCTCAGCACTTCCTCTTCCCGCGGGCTGAGCTCATGCTGCCGACCTTCCCGCACGGTGCTGGCCACAATGCTCTCAGCCACCGCCGAGCTCAGCCAGGTCTTGCCGGCCGCCACCGCCCGGATGCCCTCCGCGATCCGCCCCGGTTCCTCGTCCTTCAATAGGTAGCCGTCCACCCCGGCCTTCAGCATCTCGAACACGTACTCGACGTCGCTGTAGGCGCTCAGCACCAGAATCTGCGGGCCGCCGTCCAGCTTGGCCAACTCCCGCACCACCTTCACCGGCTGGAGACCGGGCATGTTGATGTCCAGCAGCAGGACGTCCGGCCGCAGCGTGCGGGAGAGCTCGAGGGCCTGATCGCCGTCCACTGCTTCCCCAAGCAACAGTAGATCCGGGTGCTTGGCCAACTCGTCTTTGATTCCGCTGCGCACCACCGGGTGGTCGTCCGCTACCAAGACCCGGATCGGCTTGTCGGCGTGCTTTCCGTCTGAATTTTCCATTGGGGTCGCGGTCAGGCCGCGCCGCTCGAGTTCGATTGGACCGGGATACGGGCTCGCAGGGTCGTTCCGCTGCCCGGGGCCGAGTCGATTTCCAGCGTACCATGGAGCAGCTCCACCCGTTCTCGCAGGCCCACCAGGCCGAAGTGGTCGGCCTCCAGCAGCAGCCCCAGCTGTAGGGGAACGGGAAACCCCTTCCCATCGTCACGCACCGACAGCCGAATCTCCTCTGTGTCCATTGCCAGCGTGACATCGACCTGGCCGGCCTCGGAATGCCGCTCGACATTGTTCAGCGCCTCCTGCATCACCCGGTACAGGCAGAGCCCCACTTCCTCCGGGATCCCCAATTCCGAGTCGCCCTCGACGTGCAAGTCGATCCGCCGCGATCCGTGGGACCGCACGGACCGATCCCGCAGTTCGGAGCGCACCGCAGTGACCAGTCCGAAGTTGTCCAGCGCGGGCGGACGCAGCCGGTGGATCATCCCGCGCAGCTCCTCGACGATCCGCAGCACCTCTTGCCTCAAGGTTTTGGTCTGACCGCTCTCCAGGTGCGCCAGGCTATAGTTCATGCCGACCAGCGACTGGATCGCTTCATCGTGCAGCTCGCGGGCCAGCGAC
>CAYHSI010000084.1:0-8282 GCA_964359225.1 uncultured Anaerolineaceae bacterium | reverse complement strand
GAGCAGGTAATACGTCACCCGCACGAGATCCACCCAAAAATTGCCGAGCGTCCTGGCCGAATGCCGGGCAATGCCGCGCACCAGCGCCGCCGCGATCGCGATTCCAACAGCGGCGGATGTGAAATTGTGGAATGTCAGCCCGACCATTTGCGATAAGTACGACATCGTGGATTCGCCCACGTAGCTTTGCCAATTGGTGTTCGTGGTAAAGCTCACCGCTGTGTTGAAGGCCGTGTGTGACGCGACGCCACCTAAGTGCTCATGGTTCAGAGGAAGAAGTCCTTGCATGCGCTGGAGCGCGTAAAGCGCGAGGAAGCCGAGGAGGTTGAAGGCGAGCACCGCGAGCGCGTAGCTCTTCCAGGTCATGCCTTTCCATTTTGGCGCCGGTGAGGATCCTCTGCTGCCCGAAGTCAACGCCGCTAGAGGCTTGAGCTACCTTGCCCGGGGGTTTGAATTGGCAGGCGGAGAGCTCGGCCTCACCCTCGCCGGATACAACGGCGGGCATGGGGTGATCGGCCGACCCTCGGCGGGCTGGCCCGCCGAAACCCAGCGCTACGTGAGATGGGGCACCCAGATAATGACCGATCTTCGGGAGGGGGCGGTACCCAGCCCCGGCCTCGCGGCCTGGTTGGACGCCGGCGGGGCAAGCCTGTGTCGGCGGGCAGCCTCCGCCCTCGGGATCGATTGATTCGCGGGAGGTCTGTTCCTGGGTTGTGGTGTTCGGAGGGAACTCCGGCCTCAGGCCGCACTGAGGGAAGGCTCTGCAGAGTTTTCACCCACCCGCGGCAGCCAGACTGAGAAAGTGGTCCCCTTCCCCACTTCTGAGGCAACCTCGATCCGGCCGTTGTGACTGCGGGTGATCCAATAGGCAATCGAGAGTCCGAGCCCGGCGCCCCCAAGATCGCTGCGTTTACGAGCGGGGTCGATCCGATAGAAGCGCTCGAAGATGTGAGGCAGCTCCTCCTGGGGCATCCCACGACCGGTGTCTGACACAGTCAGCCGAGCCCAACCCTCCACACAACCCAGCGAGAGCGTCACCACCCCGCCGGATCCCGTGTGATCCAACGCATTGGCCACCAGATTGAGAAATACCTGCTTCAATCGGTCCTTGTCACCCCGAACCTGGACCTGCTCCTCCCGCCCGATCTCGACCCGCACTCCATTCGAGGCCAAGAGCTTGGCTTGCTTGAACACTTCTAGCATCAGGGTATCGAGCTCGATCGCTTCCATCGCCAGCGGTAAGCGACCCGATTCGGCCTGGGCCAGCAACAGCAAATCGTTCACCATCCGCGACATCCGATCGACTTCGGCCTTGATGGCCTCCAGCGACTCGGGATCAGCGGTCTTCATTCGCCGGATCAAATCCACGTTGCCTCGAATGGTGGTAAGCGGGGTGCGCAGCTCGTGGGAAACATCGGCCAGGAACCGCCGCTGGGTCTCGAACAGGCCCTCCAGCCGCTCCAGGGTCTCATTGAACGCCAGGGTCAACCGGCCGACCTCGCCGCGGGGCGGGCCGGCCATCGGGATTCGCCGAGAGAGATCGTCGGCCCGGGTGATCTGCACGGCCGTTTCCGTAACTCGATCCAGCGGTCGCAGGGCAGCGCCGGCGGTAGACCAGCCCACCAGGCCTGCCAGCGCCACCGCCACAATACCTCCAACCACCATCAGTATCAGAAGATTGCTCAAGGCCTGTCGCACCGTCGCCAGGGAATTGGCCAACTGCAGGTAGCCGACGACCCTGTTTTCCGGCTGGGCGATCAGCGGATAGGTCAGCACCCGGTATTCGACATCCTCCAAGATTACGTTGCGGTACCGAGCGCTGGTCAATCCTGGGGCCAGGTCATCCAGCGGCAGTTCTTCCAACCCCGGGGCTTGGACCGCCGGCACCCCATCGGTCTGCCAGACCTGAACTCGCGCTTCGGCCGTGAGGTTCAACGCCAAGGAAGGGAATCCAATCACACCGTCCATGGTCCTGATCGCGGCACCGCGGATATCGGAGGCGGTCGAGAGCAACGAGTCGTCGACCTGCTTGGTCAGCAAGTAGGAGAGCAGCAGATAGACCGCGGTCCCGAACAGGAACAGCACGCCGGCCAGCAGACCGCTGTACCAGAGGGTCAGCCGCGCCCGCAGGGTCACGATTCCTCCCGCATCACGTAGCCCACGCCACGGACGGTGTGGATCAGCCGCGGTTCCGTGGCGGCCTCAGTCTTCTGACGGAGGTAGCGAACGTAAACTTCGATGATGTTGCTCTCACCGCCGAAGTCGTATCCCCACACCCGATCGTAGATCTGGTCTCGAGTCAAGACCTGCCGCGGATGACGCAGGAACAGCTCCATCAGCTCGTATTCTTTCGCAGTGAGAGCGATCTCGCGGCTGCCCCGGTAGGCTTGGTGGGTGCCGGTATCCAGGCGCAGGTCGGCGAAGGAAATTGACTCCGGCCCCTCCTCCGGCTTCGCCCGCCGCAGCAGGGCCCGCACCCTAGCCAACAGCTCTTCGAGATCGAAAGGCTTGACCAGGTAGTCATCGGCCCCGGCATCGAGCCCCTCCACCCGGTCGGCCACCGCGTCCCTTGCGGTGAGCATCAAGATCGGGACTGGGCCGCCCGAGCGCAGCCTTCGGCATACTTCGAGGCCATCCAGGCCGGGCAACATCCAATCCAGCACGACCAGATCGGGCGGCCGCTCGCGGGCCTTCAGCAGGCCTTCCGGGCCGTTGGCGGCGGTGTCCACCGAGTAACCCTCATAGGCTAGTCCACGTCGGAGCAGCTGAAGGATGCTGGCGTCATCCTCGATCACTAAGATGTGCTCACGCATCCCAACTATGGTACCGCGGACGTCTGCCGGCTGAAGGGTTGTGCCGGGAAAAGCACGGGCTGTCCATGGCGGACAGCCCCAGCGGCAAACGGCAGAAGCCGTTTGGTTCAAATTGTGTGGGAGCCAGGCTCAGGACACTTCGACCGTCGCGCCAGCGGCCTCCAGTTTCGATTTGGCATCCTGGGAGGCCTCCTTGCTTGCACCCTCCAGGACCTTGGCCCCGGCTGTCTCTGCCAGGTCTTTTGCGTCCTTGAGCCCCAAGGTGGTTATCTGGCGGATCGCCTTGATGACGTCGATCTTCTTCGGGCCAACGTCTTTCAAGACCACCAGGAATTCGGTCTGCTCTTCGGCCGGCTCGGCTTCGGCAGCCGCCATCGTCGGAGCGAGCATCGCCATCGGTGCCGCGGCCGAGACGCCCCACTGCTCCTCTAGCATCTTGGTCAATTCGGCCGCCTCCAGGATGGTGAGGGCCCCAAGTTGGTCCGCGAGCTTTTTCAAATCAGTCATCTTTGCATTCTCCTTCGTAAGGGTTGTGTGTCCTTTGGACTTGTCGACATCGCCGCTCAGGCGGCCTCCGGACTCTTGCTCTGGGAATAGGCGTGGATCACGCGGGCTAATCCTCTCAAGGCCGCCGCCAACACCCCGGCCGCCTGGGTGGCGGGGGTGGTCAGCAACCCGAGCAATTGGGCCCGCACGACCGGCAACGGCGGCAGCTCAGCGAACCGTATCACCTGCGCCTCGTCATACAAGCTCCCTTCGATGAGCCCTGCTTTGACCCGCATCCCGGGGTTCTCTCGGCTGAGATCCACGATCAGCTTGGCGATGGCAGGTACATCCTCGACCGCAAAACCGATCGCAGTTGTGCCGTGCCTCAACGCCTCTGGGGCTGGAAGCATGAGCTCTTTGAAGGCCAATCCCATCAAGCTGTTCTTGACGATGTGGAACTCACCCCCGAGCTCTCGAATCTGATTGCGCAGCCCTTCCAGCTGCTTCACGGAGAGGCCGGAATAGGAGGTCAGGATCATCGCCTTCGACCGACCGGCCAACTCCTGGTACTGAGCCACCAGGGCTTGCTTGCGTGCTTTGGTGATCGCCAATCGCTTATCCTTTCACGCGAACGAAAAAGCCTTTGCCGTCGCAGGTCGCTCCGGCAAAGGCTCGCCTCTCCGATCGGATCGGAGATCGTCCTTCACCTCGGCAGGAAATTGAGCTCCGCGGAACGGAACGCCTGCTGTCTCGGGTGAATCAGCTTGACTGGTTCGCTCCGCCTTCGATCCCGCTGAAAGTCCAGAGGTCGGATCGTCGGCGGACTTAGGTCCTATCTGCTCCTAGCTACATCGCCTGAGCCGCGGTTGGATCGACCTTCACTCCCGGGCCCATCGTGCTGGTGACGACCACTTTGCGGATGTAGTTCCCTTTGGCCGAGGCCGGTCGGGCTCGCTTCACCACGTCCATCAAAGCCGCCATGTTGTCGTAGAGCATCTCGGTGCCAAAGGAGGCCTTTCCGATTGGCACGTGTAAGTTGGCGCCCTTGTCCGACCTGAATTCTACCCTGCCGGCTTTGAGTTCCTTGATCACCCGCGGCAGATCCTGGCCGGCAACAACGGTTCCGGCCTTGGGATTCGGCATCAGACCCCGCGGCCCCAGAATCTTGCCCAGCCGTCCGGCTTTACCCATCATCGAGGGAGTGGCGACGGTGGCATCGAAGTCGGTCCAGCCTTTTTGGATCCGATCGAGCATCTCGTCATCCACGATGAAATCGGCCCCGGCCTGTTGGGCCAGTCGGGCATCGTCGCCTTCGGCGAAGGCGACCACCCGCACCGACTTTCCCAGCCCGTGGGGGAACTGAACCATCTCACGGATCTGCTCCTCGGCATGTCGCGGGTCAACCCCCAGCCGAAGATGGATTTCAATGGTCCCGTCGAACTTGGACAAGGACGTCTCCTTAGCCAACTCGAGGGCCCGGCGCGGCTCGTAAAGCTCTTGGGGGACGATCTTCTCCTGCGCCGCCCGGTATTTCTTCCCATGTTTCGTCATTGGTTGCTACTCCGTAACCTCAATCCCCATGTTGCGGGCGGTGCCTTCAATCTGTCGCATTGCGCCCTCAAGATCAATCGCGTTCAGGTCTTTGAGTTTGACCTCGGCGATTTCCCGAATCTGATCGCGGGTGACCCTCCCGACCTTCTGGCGGTTGGGCTCGCCCGACCCCTTCTCGACCCCCGCCGCCTTACGCAGCAGCACCGCGGCGGGCGGGGTTTTTAGAATGAAGCTAAAGCTGCCGTCACTGTAAATCGTGATCTCGGCCGGAAGGATCTCACCGGTCTGGCTCACCGTCCGGGCGTTATACTCTTTGCAGAACGCCATCAGATTGATGCCATGTGGAGCCAGCACCGTCCCGATCGGCGGAGCCGGGGTAGCTCGGCCAGCCGTGATCTGCAGCTTCACAACCGTCTTAATTTTCTTGGCCACTGGCTCGCGCTGCTCCTATATGCTCGGCTCAGGCCTTCTCGACTTGCAAGAAATCCAACTCGACCGGGGTTTCACGGCCGAAGAATGAGACCATGACCCGGACCTTGGCCCGGTCCATGTCGATGGCATCTACGGTGCCGATGAAGTCGTTGAATGGACCGTCGATGATCCGGACCTTCTGTCCGGTCTTGTAGGTCACTTTGATCCGGGGCGCCTCCGCTTCCATCCTGCGGATGATTTGGGAGACTTCCTCCGGCCGGAGTGCGGTTGGTTCATTGCCCATCCCGACAAATCCGGTCACCCCTGGCGTGTTGCGAACCACGTACCATGAGTCCTCATTCATGATCATTTGCACCAGGATGTAGCCCGGAAAGACCCTTCGCTCGACCGTCCGGCGTTTGCCCTCCCGGACCTCCATCTCCTCTTCGGTCGGGACGACCACATCAAAGATCTTGTCCTTCATGTTCATCGTCTCGATCCGCTGTTCGAGATTGTGACGAACCTTGTTCTCGTATCCGGAATAGCAGTGAACCACGTACCACAGCCGTCCGTCATCCGGCTCAGTGAGGCTGACTTCGGCGAGGGCCACGGCCGGTTCGGGCGCTTTCAAAGCGCCGTCCGACCCGGCGTCCGCGTGTTCCGGCGCCTGAGTTGGCTCAGCCGGCAGCTCCGGCTCTTCAGCTCCGACTGCCTCCACCGCGGAACCAAGCTCGGGAGAAGTCGCCGACTCCGGGCCCTGCGGTTCCTGGATTGAAGTGGCGGGGGGGAGCACTTGCTCGGCTGATTCGGCTTCGACTGAAGGGGCCGGGTAGCCCTCACTCATGGCTTCGTCTGCCGCCCGGTCAGGCTCAAGAGGCCGCGCTTCGTCCGCTGACTCGGTCGCCAAATCCGGGCGCAGCTCCAGCTCTGCCCCTTCCGAGGCGGCTGTCTCCACAGCTTCAGCGCTCGCTCCGCCCTTCAGCTCTGACTCCTGATCATTGTGCTCTTCCACTATCCCGATTCCTTCACCCCAGGGCGATGATAAAACCGATCACCCGGGCAAATAGAAAATCCAGGAAACCCAGCAATGCGCTCGACACGATGACGACCGCCAGCACTATCAAAGTGAGCTGCACCGCCTCCTGCCGGGTCGGCCAGGAAACTTTTCTCAGCTCTGCAGTGGTCTCCCGCGCCAGCTGGACGATCGGATTTGACCGCCGGCGGGCGAGTTGCGCCTTTGCCAATCGCATTCTCCTCTGGCCAACCGCGGCGTCTCATCAATTCGACGCCGTGATCACTCAGGCAGGCCAGGCAGGACTTGAACCCGCAACCCCCGCTTTTGGAGAGCGGTGCTCTACCAATTGAGCTACTGGCCTTCGCTTCTACTTCGTTTCGCGGTGCAGAGTATGTTTCCGTTCCACCGGACAATACTTCTTCATTTCGATCCGGCCCGGATCATTCCTCCGGCTTTTCTGGGTCGTGTAGTTTCGACTGTTGCACTCGGAGCATTCCAAAGTAATCACCGGGCGGGCATCTTTCTTAGCCATGCTGGGTATCCTATTCCAGGATGTTGGTGATCACTCCGGCCCCTACCGTCAGGCCGCCTTCCCGGATGGCGAACTTGGAGCCCTTCTCCAGCGCCACCGGCGTGATCAACTCCACCGTCAGGTTCACATTGTCGCCCGGCATCACCATCTCCACCCCTTCCGGCAGGGTGACGTTCCCGGTCACGTCCATCGTCCGGATGTAGAACTGCGGCCGGTACCCCGAGAAGAAGGCCTTGTGCCGCCCCCCTTCTTCCTTGGTCAGCACGTACACCTCGCTCAGAAACTTGGTGTGCGGGGTGATCGAGCCCGCCGCCGCCACCACCATCCCCCGCTCCACCGCCTCCCGTTCGATCCCCCGCAGCAGCAGCCCCACGTTGTCCCCCGCCTGCCCCTCGTCCAGGGTCTTGTGGAACATCTCCACCCCGGTCACCACCGTCGAGACGCTCTTCTCCCGCAGCCCCACGATCTCCACCGTCTCCCCGCTCTTCACCATCCCCCGCTCGATCCGGCCGGTCACCACCGTCCCCCGCCCCTTGATCGAGAACACGTCTTCCACCGACATCATGAACGGCTTCTGCATCTCCCGCACCGGCTCCGGAATGTACTCATCCACCACCCGCAGCAGCTCCTTGATCGGCCCATACTCCGCCGCCTCCGGATCCTTCGAGCCGCTCTGCAGCGCCGCCAAGGCGCTCCCCCGCACGATCGGGGTCTGCTCCCCCGGAAACCCGTACCCGCTCAGCATCTCCCGCAGCTCCAGCTCCACCAGCTCCAAGAGCTCCGGATCGTCCAGCATGTCGATCTTGTTCAAAAACACCACGATCGAGGGCACTTCCACCTGCCGGGCCAGCAGCACGTGCTCCCGGGTCTGCGGCATCGCCCCGTCCGGCGCCGCCACCACCAGGATCGCCCCGTCCACCTGCGCCGCCCCCGTGATCATGTTCTTGATGTAGTCCCGGTGCCCCGGCATGTCCACGTGCGCATAATGCCGCTTCTCGGTCTCGTACTCCACGTGAGCAATCGCGATCGTGATCCCCCGCTCCTTCTCCTCCGGCGCATTGTCGATCGAATCAAACGGCCGAAAGTCCGCCATCCCCCGCAGCGAACACCACTTGGTGATCGCAGCGGTCAGGGTCGTCTTCCCATGGTCAATGTGCCCCATGGTCCCCACGTTCATGTGCGGCTTCGTCCGCTCAAATTTCTGCTTGCCCATGCTCTCTTTCTCCTCTTCCTTCTCTCTGTAGAGCCCTCAAGGGGATTTGAACCCCTGACCTCGTTCTTACCAAGAACGCGCTCTACCGACTGAGCTATGAGGGCCTAGTGCGTTCATCCAAGTGGGCGGTGAAGGATTCGAACCTCCGAAGGCATACGCCAGCTGATTTACAGTCAGCCCCCTTTGGCCACTTGGGTAACCGCCCATTCTCCTTCCCGCTCCCCGGCTCCTGTCACACGGCACTGGAGCCGACGACGGGAG
>CAYHSI010000083.1:0-8340 GCA_964359225.1 uncultured Anaerolineaceae bacterium | reverse complement strand
GGCTGATCCCATAGGTGGTCTGGGTGAGATCATTCGTTCCGAAGGAGAAGAACTCCGCGTACTTGGCAATCTCCCCGGCGGTCAGCGCGGCCCGCGGGATCTCGATCATCGTGCCGAACTTGTAGTCCACCTGGACCCCCTGCTCTTGCATGACTTGCTTTGCCACCTCTTCCAGCGCAAGCTGCTGGGTCTTCAATTCATTGACATGGCTGATGAGCGGAATCATGACTTCCGGATGCACGTCGCCGCCGGCTTTCGCGACAGTGCAGGCGGCTTCCATGATGGCCCGCACCTGCATCTTCGTGACTTCCGGCATGTGAATCCCGAGCCGCACTCCGCGCAATCCGAGCATCGGGTTCGCTTCCCGCATGCCCTCGACCGCTGCCAGTAACCGCTCTTGCTCGGCCAGCCTGGCCGCATCCTTCCCCGTGATCCGCAGCTCGGTGACCTCCACCAAGAGCTCGTCGTGGCTCGGCAGGAATTCATGCAGCGGTGGATCGATGAGCCGGATGATGACCGGCAGCCCGTCCATCACCCGGAAGAGTCCCTCGAATTCCTTGCGCTGGAATGGAAGCAGCTTCTCCAGGGCTTCATTCCGCTCCTCCGGAGTGTCGGCCAGAATCATCTGCTGGACGTAGGGCAGCCGTTCGGGTTCAAAGAACATGTGCTCGGTCCGACAGAGTCCGATCCCTTGGGCCCCGTACTCCCGCGCCCGCTGGGCGTCGCGCGGGTAATCAGCATTGGCCCACACTCCCAAGCGGCGCAGCTCATCCGCCCAGGAGAGAATCTTGAGCAGATATGGGTCCTTGAAGTCCGGCTCCATGGTCTCGAGTTGGCCAAGATACACCTCGCCTAGGGTGCCATCGATCGAAATCCAGTCGCCCTCCTTCACCTCCCGACCGTCAACTGAAATCACCCGCTTCTCAAGGTCAATGTCGAGCGCCGACACGCCGACCACGGCTGGCTTACCGAACTGCCGGGCGACCAGCGCAGCGTGGCTGGTCCGGCCCCCGCGGCTGGTCAGAATTCCTTGGGCCGCCAACATACCGTGCACGTCGTCTGGCTTGGTCTCGGGACGCACCATGATGACCTTGCGGCCCTCCTGCTTGGCCCAGGCTTCTGCCCGATCGGCGTCCAATGCCACCTGGCCCACGGCCGCCCCCGGCGACACGTTGAGGCCGCTTGCCAGCCGTCGACCCTGTTCGCTGGCCGCTTTCATCTTCGCCAAATCAAACTGAGGGTGGAGAAAGAAATCGACCTGATCCGGCGTCACCCGCAGGACCGCTTCCTTCCGGCTGATCAGACCCTCCTCCACCAAATCGCAGGCGATCCGGACTGCGGCCTGGGCAGTCCGCTTGCCGTCGCGGGTCTGCAGCATCCAGAGCACGCCGTTCTCGATGGTGAACTCGATGTCCTGAACTTCCCGGTAGTGTTTCTCCAGCTTGCGACCGATCTGCTCCAGCTCGGAAAAAGCCTTCGGCAGGTCGGCCTGCATGTCCGCGATCGGTTTCGTCATTCGGGTGCCGGCCACCACATCTTCGCCCTGGGCGTTGAGCAGGAAGTCACCCTCCATCACGTTTTCGCCGGTCGAAACATTGCGGGTGGTGCTGACCCCGGTGCCGGAATCGTTCCCCATGTTGCCGAAGACCATGGTGACGATGTTGACCCCCGTCCCGAGGTCGTGCGGGATTCCGGCGGCATTGCGATAGTCCACCGCCCGCTTGCCGTTCCAAGACTTGAAGACGGCCTCGATCGCCAGCTTCAGCTGCTCGATCGGCTCGCCGGGGAATTCGCGCCCGGCATGCTGCTTGACGATTTCCTTGAACCGCTGAGTAACTGCCTTCCAGTCTTCTGCCTTCAGCTCCGAGTCGCTTTCTACCCCTTGGCGTTTTCGGAACTCGGTCAGCACTTCCTCAAACGGTTCTTTGGCCACCCCCATGACCACCGAGCCGTACATCTGCACTAGCCGGCGGTAGGAATCGTAGACAAAGCGGGGATCGTCAGTTAGCTTGACCATGCCTTGGGTGGTTTCGTCGTTCAGCCCGATATTGAGCACCGTGTCCATCATCCCAGGCATCGAAAACTTGGCACCCGAGCGGCAGGAGACCAGCAGGGGATCGGCCGGATCGCCAAAGCGCTTTCCGGTCCGCTGTTCAATCGCGGCCAGGTACTCGACCACCTGATCCCACATGCCCGGTGGAAAGGTCTCGCCGGCGGCGAGATACGCATTACACGCCTCGGTCGTGATGACAAACCCTGCCGGCACCGGGATTGCCAGGCGAGTCATCTCCGCCAGGTTGGCGCCCTTGCCACCAAGCAAGGCCTTCACTCCGTCCCACGACCCGGCGACGCCCTCTGCCTGCTCGACTTCGTCGTATGCATACACCCACTTCATCGGCATGTCAGAATCCTCTAGGGAGAACACCGCGCCCACCCCCTCGCCGCGCGATGCCGGCGACAATGTTACTGCAAAACCGTAGGCCGCGGATTCAACCCTCCGCGGGCAGACCGACCTGAATCTCGTCCCCCACGACCCGCACCGGATAAGCCGGAATGTCTACCACCGCGGGCAGTGAGAGCACTTTTCCGCTTCGCAGGTCGAACCGGGCCCCGTGGCGGGGACACTCGAGCTCGTACTCCCGGAGCTCACCTTCGGCGACCGGTCCATCGTCGTGCGAGCACACGTCCGAGATGGCGAAGTACTGGCCCGCAATGTTGAAGACCGCGATCGCTTCTCCGCCGACCTCCAGGATCAGGCGATCCCCATTCCCGAGTTCGCCAACGGTCGCGACCGTGACGAACTCCAGATTCTCGTTATCCACCATGGTGTAGTTGTACATACGGGACTTTGGCAGAAAAAACGCCGGACGCGGCCGGCGGGCAAGCGGTGTGCTCGTTCCGGCGCTTAGATCGTCGCCAGTTCCTCTTCCAAGGCCTCCAGGCCGTACACTCCCGCCTTGAGAACTTTGAGCGAAAGCAGAGCGCACTTCAGGCGGACCGGCCCCAGCTCGATCCCGAGCATTTCCAGCACGGCCTCTTTGCCGTAGCGCTTGACCTCCTCCAGCGACTTGCCGACCACCGATTCCATCAGCAGGTCGGCGGAGGCCTGCGAAATCGCGCAACCTTCGCCGGAAAATGCGGCCTCCTGTACCCGGCCATCCCCGTCTACCCGGAGATCGATCCGGAGATGATCGCCACACAGCGGGTTGTCATCCTCATAGCTGTAATCATGGGGATCCAACTTCCCGCGCATACGGGGGTTCTTGTACCGATCGATGATCTGTTCGCGGTAGAGATCGTCCATAGTCGGTCGTCAATTCGCAGGTCTTAAGCGAAGACCTCTCTCACCTTATACAGTCCCTCAATCAGCCTGTCAATCTCTTCGGGGGTGTTATACAGATAGAAGGAAGCCCGGGTGGTGGCCGGCAAACCGAGCTTCTCGTGCAGCGGCATGGCACAATGATGCCCCGCCCGTACCGCGATTCCTTCCCGGTCGAGCAGCTGGGCAACATCATGGGCATGGGCGGCTTCGAAGGTGAAGGCGGCCACCCCACCCTTGTGTTCGGGAGCCGGGCCGTAGACACTCACTCCCGGTACTTCCTCCAGCTGTTCAATTGCTCGGGTGACCATCATCCGCTCGTGTTCCATGATGGCTGGCATGCCCAGTTCGGTCAGGAAGTCCACCGCGGCACCGAAGCCGACCGCTTCCGCAATCGGTGGGGTGCCGGCCTCGAACTTGTGGGGCACCTCGTTGGGTTCGAATGAGTCGAGCCGAACTCGCTTAATCATCTCACCTCCGCCCAAGAAGGGCGGCATCTGCTCAAGCAGCTCGCGCCGCCCGTAGAGGGCGCCGATCCCGGACGGTCCGCACATCTTGTGAGCGGAGAAGGCCAGGAAGTCAACCCCGAGCTCGGTGACGTTTAGCTGGAGATGGGGAACCGCCTGGGCCCCGTCCACCAGCACCACCGCGCCGGCCGCATGCGCTGCGGCAGTCATTTCGGCGACCGGAGTGATGGTCCCCAACACGTTGGACATCATGGTGAACCCGACCAACTTGGGGTGGGTCTCCAGCAGCTTGCGATACTGCTGCTGATCGAGCTGATAGTCGGGGCCGAATGCAACGTACCGAATCTCGAAGCCAAGCTCCTTGGCCAGCATCAGCCAGGGAACGATGTTGGAGTGGTGCTCCATTTCGGTCAGCAGGACAACGTCGCCGGCCTTCAGATTGGCCCGACCCCAACTGTGGGCGACCAGGTTGATGGCCTCGGTAGTGTTCTTAGTGAACACGATCTCGCGGGGTGAGCTCGCTCCGATGAATTTGGCCACCTTAGCCCGGGCCGACTCGAAGGCCTCCGTTGCCTCTTCCGCCAGGCGGTGGATCCCCCGATGGACGTTGGCGTAATGCTGCTCATAAAGATTCGCCATCGCCGCCAGCACTGCCCGCGGTTTCTGCGAGCTGGCCGCCGAGTCCAAATAGACCAACCGGACCCCCGGATGAACCTCGCGGTCGAGCACAGGGAATTCGCCTCGGATCGACGGTAGGTTGAGGGTGCGCAGTTGGGAGGCGGTCATTTCCGCCGCTTTCGAGCGGTCCGCGGAGGGCGAAGCCGAGATCTCGAGGAGGCCCGAATCTTGTCGCTGTCTTGCCGGGCCCACAGTACCCGGTCCGGGACCATCCAGCCGTCGGTCAGATACACATCCTGATTGAACTGGACGGCAACCATCTTGTAGTCGGCCTGCACGACCACCCCTTGCAGCCAATCGTTGACCCGTTGATCTCCATCCATGTGATCGCAAAGCACGTCCACCAGGTCCCCGACGTCATAGCGTCGTGGTTCGATGGCCGTTGGTGCAGTGATCTTGGTTGCTATGCGTTTCGCAGTCATGTTCCTCAGGGCCTGGCTCATTAGACGCTTGCTCCGAGCTTCTTGTCAATCATCTCTTGGAACCGGTCCCGAATCTCTGGCAGCGGGATCCGCTCTAAGACCGAAGCGAAGAAGCCATCGACGACCAATCGCTCTGCCTGCCGCCGTGGGATTCCCCGCGACATCAAATAGAAGAGCGGCTCTTCCTCCAGTTGGCTCACCGTCGCGCCATGGGTGCAGCGCACGTCGTCAGCCAGGATTTCGAGCCCGGGAATCGAATCCGCCCGGGCTTTCTTGCTGAGGATCAGGTTCCGATTGGCCTGATACCCATCGCTCTTCTGGGCTCCCGGCGCTACGTAGATCATTCCCTGCCAGACCGAACGGCTCCGGTCTACCAATGCACCCTTGAACAACAAGTCGCTGGTGGTGTGGGGGGCCAGGTGGTTCTGCTGGGTGTCGTGGTCCAGGTGCTGGACCCCGTCGGCGATGTAGAAGCCTGACCAGCGGCCTTCGGCGCCCTGCCCTTCCAGCCTGAGCTCCGAAAAGTTTTTCGTCAAGTGACTGCCGACCGCCCCGAAGACCCATTCGATTCGACCATCCCGGCCCACCCGCGCCCGTTCGTGGGTGAAATTCCAAACGTGGTCGCCCCAGTTCTGAATCTCGACGAAGCGCAGCTGGGCGCCGGCCCCAACCACGAGTTCCACGATCCCGGCATGCAGGCCAGCCGTCTCGGCGCCCAACGAAGGGGAAGCCGTCTCGTAGACCAGGCTGGCCGAGGCGCCCTCCTCGAGGACTACCAGCAACCGAGTGAAGGCCGCCAAATCTTGGCCGGGCGCCCAGACCAGCGCATGCAGCGGCACCTCCAGGCTCACACCCTTGGGCACGTAGAGCAGGGTGCCCTCGGTGGCCAAGGCAGAGGCCAGGGCGGCGAATTTTCCCTCCGCCGGGCCAACTGCCGTTCCGAGATGAGTCTCGAGCAGTGCCGGGTGCTCTCGCACTGCCGTCTCCCAATCGGCGAAGACGGTCCCGGAATCCAATACTACTTCCTGGCCTTCGAGCTGCGGTGGATGGCCCGGGCGGATGACCAGGTCCACCCCGGCCCGATTGGGACGCTTCGGAGCCGGCGAGTCGTCGGCCGGCTTCAGTCCGACCCGGTCGGCCGGCAGCCCGCGCAAATCGGTCCGGCGCCACGGCTCGTCTTGCACCCTCGGGAGCGGGAGCGACTCCCAGGCCGCCCAGGCGGCCATCCGCCGCTCGGCAAGCCAGCTCGGCTCGGCGAGCCGCCGGCTGGCGGCCCGGACATCTTCCGCCGTAAACCGGAACTCTACCGGCCCACCCCGCCGGATGATGCGGCTTGCGCTGCCAACGGTCTTGGTTGTCATCTCGTGATCGCCACGCGAAAGGCCGGCTTCAGCCGGCCCGCAGAGTCGTGCCCTCGATGCATCTCGGGCCGGCCGAACTAACCGATCGAACCCTCCATCTGAAGCTGGATCAGCCGATTCATCTCCACCGCATATTCCATTGGGAGCTCGCGTACCAACGGTTCAATGAAGCCAGAAACGACCATCGTGATGGCCTCGTCTTGCGCCAGCCCCCGGCTCATCAGATAGAACAATTGCTCCTCGCCAATCTTGCTGACCGAAGCCTCGTGGCCAACGTTGACGTCGTTCTCGTCGATCTCGATAAAAGGATAGGTGTCCGAGCGCGAGCGGTCGTCGAGCAGCAGCGCGTCGCAGACGACATTAGAGCGCGAACCAACGGCACCTTTATGGATCTTGAGCAGGCCGCGATACGAGGCCCGGCCGCCTCCCTTGCTGATCGACTTGGAGGTGATCCGGCTGGTTGTGTGGGGGGCGACGTGGATGACCTTCCCCCCGGTATCCTGGTGTTGCCCGCTGCCGGCGAAGGCCATGGAGAGGATTCCGCCGTGGGCGCCTTCTCCGATCAGATAGCAGGACGGGTATTTCATAGTGAGCTGGCTGCCGAGGTTGGCGTCTACCCACTCGTGCTTGGCGCCCTCGTGGACCATTGCTCGCTGGGTCACCAGGTTGAAAACGTTCACCGACCAGTTCTGGATGGTCGTGTATCGGGAGCGCGCTCCCTTCTTGACTATGATCTCGATCACGCCGCTGTGGAGCGAATCGGTCGTGTAAATCGGGGCCGTGCAGCCTTCCACGTAATGAACCTCGGCGCCCTCCTCCAGGATGATCAGCGTCCGCTCAAACTGACCGATGTTCGGCGTGTTCAGCCGGAAATAGGCCTGCAGCGGGAGCTCCACCTTGACGCCGGCCGGCACGTACACAAAGGAACCGCCCGACCATACCGCGCTGTTGAGCGCGGCAAACTTATTGTCGGTGTAAGGGATCACCGTCCCGAAATACTGGCGGAATAGCTCTTCGTGATGCTTCAGCCCATCTTCGATACTGACGAAAATGACTCCCAGTTCCTCCAAATGCTTCTGGATGCTGTGGTAGACCATCTCCGACTCATACTGGGCGCCGACTCCAGCAAGGAACTTCTGCTCCGCTTCTGGGATGCCGAGCCGGTCGAAGGTGGCTTTGATCGTCTCGTCCACGTCATCCCAAGACTTGCTCTCCGAATCGGACGGCTTGACGTAATAGTAGATGTTATCGAGATCCAACCGGCTGAGGTCGCCGCCCCAGGTGGGCATGGGCCGGGCCTGAAAGTGTTCCAGCCCCTTGAGTCGGAACTCGGTCATCCAAGCCGGTTCGCCCTTCATGGCCGAAATCTGGCGGACGACCTCCGCATCCAGGCCTCTCCGAGTCTTGAAGACCGAGACGTCCGGGTCGCTAAACCCGAACTTGTATTGTTCAATCCCTTCGAGTTGCTTGACATCCGCTGGTGTCGCCATGGCTAACCCGCTTGCATCCCTTCGTATCCAACCGTTTCCAGGCGCGCCGCCAACTCGGGACCACCTGATTCGACGATCCTACCATCGAGCATGATATGGACATAGTCCGGACGGATGTAATTCAGAATCCGCTGGTAATGGGTAATGATCAAAACGCCCAATTTCTCGCCGACCAGCTCGTTCACGCCGGCGGCCACGATCCGTACCGCATCGATGTCCAGCCCGGAGTCGGTCTCATCGAGGATCGCGATCTCCGGCTCGAGGGTAGCAAGTTGCAGGATTTCGGCCCGCTTCTTCTCCCCGCCTGAGAACCCCTCGTTGAGATAGCGTCCGGCGAAATCGTGCGGGACCTTCAGCAAATCCATCTTCGCCTTGAGCAGCTCGCGAAACTCCGGCAGTGGGATTCCCTTGTCGTTGCCATTCCCGATCGTCCGGCGGGTATTGATCGCCATCCGCAGGAAGTTGGCGACCGTCACTCCCGGGATCGCCACCGGGTATTGGAAGGCCAGAAACAAGCCCATCCGAGCCCGTTCGTCCGGGCCGAGCTCCAGGATGTCCTGCCCCTTGAATAATACCCGGCCCTGCGTGACCTGAAACGCCGGA
>CAYHSI010000082.1:0-8352 GCA_964359225.1 uncultured Anaerolineaceae bacterium | reverse complement strand
AATCTGCTCCGCCGCGACTTCCGCGATCGCGGCGATCAGCGTTGCAGAGTCGATGTCCTTGAGCAAGTAGCGGTTGACACCGGCCTGCAAATATGCCTGGCGCTCGCTCTCGTCGGAATAGGTCGCCAGAACGATGATCCGGGGTCCCAGCCGCCGGAGCGCGCGAACTGTTTCGTCGATCGGGCTGGCCTCGGGAGGTCGGCCCAGGGATTTTGAGTCCAGCAGCACTACCTGGGGGGTGAGGGCCGAAATCTGGGGAAAGGCCTCCCGAGCTCCCGCCGCCGTGCTGAGGACCTCAATCCTACTGGAGGAATCGAGGCGGGCAGCCAATGCCCGCCGCACCTCCGGGTTTCGATCGACAATAAGCACCCTAACCCGTTTCATTGGGAATCCTATTGGTCTGACAATCCGGCCCGTCGGGATCAGGCGCGAGATTTAGGGCCGATGAATAAAGCTTATGAGCCGGCGGCGGACCGGGGCAGTGCCAATGGTCGCCGTCGGCTCTGACATTCGTCTCCCGCGGCTAGGACGGGAGCGGAAAAGCCAGGGTAATCGAGGTCCCCGTACCGGGGACGGAGCTCACGTCGAAACTGCCATGGAGCTCCTCGGCTCGGGCTCGCATGTTCGCCAGCCCGTGCCCCATCATCTGGTGCTGCTGCAGGACGTCAAAGCCCTGCCCGTCATCCACTACGCTGAGGGTAACCGCCTTCCCAGAATCCTCCAGCTCGAGCCTCACCTTGGAGGCCCGGGCGTGGCGGGCGATGTTGGCAAGTGCTTCCTGAGCGGTCAGGAAGATCGCCAGGCTTACCGATGGGGGGAGCGAGATGGGCAGCTGGTCCGATACCTGGACGTCCACCTTGACCATCGTGTTGGCCTGGAACTCGCGCACCAGCTGGGCAAGACCTCCGGCCAAGTCGCCCTGAAACCGGCGCGGCCGCAGGTCGAGAATGAAGTTGCGGATGTCTCGGATCGCATCATTCAGCCCGGCGATGGCCTGGCTGATGAGCTCCTGGGCCTTGGCCGGGTCCTGATCCATGAGCAGGTGGATGGTCTCCAGGTTAAGACCCACCGCGTAGATTGACTGGATGACTCCATCGTGCAGATCCATCCCGATCCGGGAGCGTTCATCCACGATGGCGAGCCGGCCCACCTCTTCGTACAGCCGGGCGTTTTGGATGGCCACTCCAGCGTGGGTGGCGAGCATCCCAACGAACTCCGCGTCCGACTCTGAGAACTCGGTCCCATCCGTTTTGTCGGTCAGGTACAGGTTGCCGAGCACCTGCTCGCCGGCGGCGATAGGCAGGCCGAGGAAACGGGTCATCGGAGGGTGATTGGGCGGGAATCCGACCGACAAGGGGTGCTCGCTGATCCGCGCGACCCGAAGCGGACCCTTCTCATCGAGTACCACCCCAAGCAATCCGCGTCCGGTGGGTAGGTGGCCGATCCTCCCGGCTTCCACTTGGGAAATGCCAGAGAACACAAACCGTTCGAGCTCGCGATCGGAGTTGAAAACGCCGACGGCCGCGTAGCGTGCCCCCACCAGCTCACGCGCCGAATCGACAATCTGCTGCCGGGTCTGGTCTAGATCGAGTGCGCGCCCGATTGCCCGCGCGGCTTGATTGCGCGCCCCCCGGGCCCGGGCCCGCGACCGGTCGCTTGGCAACCCGATCTCAGCCCTCTCCGAGGATCTGCCGAAGGTTGTGCTTCACTGCATAAGCCGCGGCCTCGGCCCGGTTGGACACGCCGAGCTTGGAGAGGATGTTGCTGACGTAGTTGCGGACCGTGCCCTCACCGAGGAACAGCGCTTGGGCGATCTGTCGGTTGGTTCTGCCCTCCGTCACCAAGGCCAGCACCCGCAGCTCCTGCTCGGTCAGCTCGGAGAAGGCCGAGGCATCTTGCTGTCGGATGGACTTGCGGATCTCGGAGAAGACTCGCTGGGTCAAGGCCGGATCAAGTGAGCCCTCGCCCCGGACGGCCGCCTCGATGGCCCGGATGAGGTCATCGGTACCCACTTGCTTGAGCACATATCCGACCGCCCCGGCCCGAATGGCGGCGAACAACATCTCATCTTCGGCATACGAGGTCAGGATAATGACCTTGGTATCCGGGAGTTCCTTGCTGATCCGCTCAGTGGCTTCGATCCCGCTGCGTCCCGGCAGCCGGATGTCCATGAGCACCACGTCTGGATGATGGGCGTGGGCGGCTTCCAGCGCTTCCTCGGCGGTGCCAACGGCCGCCACGACCCGCAGGTCCTTCCGGGCGCTTAGCAGGCTCTGCAGGCCAAGCCGGACGACTTCGTGATCGTCAACTAAGAGAATCCGGGTGGCAGGCATACCGCCAAGTATACCCAGCCAAGCTTCTCATTCAATCATTCATGGCAGTTCATTTGCAATTAATCTGGGCGCCCAAGGATGGGTCTGGGAGAGAAGGATTGACGCCATCTGGGTGACTTTTGTCTCGCCATACCGATGATACAATCTCGCCCGGCTGAGAACCGTGGATACCCAGATGACCTCGCAGGTTGAGTCCGGCGGCCGAGCGAAGTTTCTGATCGGCGGCCTGCTGATCGTGGCGGCGGTGGTCTACCTCATCGTCTCCTCCACCCAGGCCGCGGCCCAGTACTATCTGACAATCGATGAGATGCGCAGCAAGGGCGACCAGGTCTACGGCCGCCCGCTGAAGCTCGCCGGGGCAGTGGACGGCGATTCGATCGCCTATGACTCCCAAACCCTCACCCTGAGCTTCAGCATGGCCAACGTACCCGCCGACTTGAATGCCATCGAGGCGGGCGGCGGGCTGGCCAAGGTGCTGCATGATTCACTGCTCGACCCGCAGGCCTCCCGCTTGCAGGTGATCTACATTGGGCCGAAACCGGATCTTATCCGCCACGAAGCGCAGGCCATCGTGACCGGCCAGCTGGGACAGGATGGGGTCTTTCGGGCCGACGAGCTGCTGCTGAAATGCCCGACCCGCTACGAGGAGGAGGTACCCCTCCAAGTAGTCGAAGGCTAGCGGGGGCGATCGAAGATCATGAAGTCGAACGCCGACGGCAGCACGGAAACTGGCCGTCGGCGTTGCGCGAGGGCTAGGGATTGATCGAAGAAATCGGATACGGCGCATTGGTACTAGCGTTCGGGTTGGCGCTCTACGGCGCAGGCGCGGCGGCTTTCGGCGCCAAGCGCCAACGTCCCGAACTGGTTGAGAGTGCCCGGCGGGCGATGTTGCTCTCCTGGCCGTTGATCAGCGTGGCCGCCCTGGCGATCATCGCCCTGTTGGTCTCCGGACGCTATGATGTCGAGTACGTCGCTAAGGTAACCAGCAGCACGATGCCGCCCTATCTGAAAGTCACTGCGCTGTGGGGCGGGCAGGCGGGCTCGCTGGTCTTCTGGTCCTGGTTGATGGCGGCCTTCGCCAGCGCAGCCGGGCTGCGGCGCTGGGATCGCGATCGGGATCTGCTGCCCTGGGTGATCGTGGTGACCATGCTCACCCTGGCCTTCTTCCTCTCGCTGGTGATCTTCGTTGAGAATCCCTTCCGCCGGCTTTGGCTCGACCCGCTGGGCAACACGGTGACCGCCTTCCTCCGTCCAGCCGGCGCTCGTCCGCTGGTGCCTGCCGATGGGCAGGGCCTCAACCCGCTGCTCCGTCACCCGGGCATGATCATCCATCCCCCGATGCTCTATCTGGGCTTCGTGTCCTTCGTAATCCCGTACGCCTTTGCCATCGCGGCTCTGGTGACCCGCCGGACGGACGATCGCTGGATCCGGGTCACCCGTCGCTGGACCTTGGTCGCCTGGCTGTTCCTGGCACTGGGGTTGATCCTGGGCGGCCGCTGGGCCTACGACGTGCTGGGCTGGGGAGGTTACTGGGGTTGGGACCCGGTCGAAATTGCGGCCTTCATGCCCTTTCTAAGCGGAACGGCCTTCCTCCACTCGGTGATGGTGCAGGAGAAGAAGGGGATGCTCAAGCATTGGAACGTGCTGCTGATCATTCTGACCTACGTCCTGGTTATCTTTGGCACCTTTCTGACCCGCTCCGGGGTGCTCTCCTCGGTCCACGCCTTCGCCCAATCGGCGATCGGGCCGATGTTTTTTGCGTTCATCGGGATCACCAGCATCGTCTCAGTCCGGCTGCTGCTTGACCGCTGGGGCACCCTGCGGGGAGAGAATCAGCTCAATTCGCTCATCTCGCGCGAATCGCTCTTCCTGCTCAACAACTTCCTGTTCATCATCATTCTGGCGGTCTGCTTCCTGGGGGTGATCTTCCCCCTGGCCTCGGAGCTGTTCACCGGCCAGACCGTGACGGTCGGGCCCGAATGGTACGAGCGAATCACCGGCCCATTGTTCGCCGGGCTGCTGCTCTTGATGGGCGTAGCGCCCCTGTCGGCCTATGGAAGTTCCTCCTGGAGGCTGCTGGGACGCCAGCTCTGGATTCCCGGCGCGCTCTCCCTTGTGGTGCTGGCTGGCCTGCTGATGACCGGGGTGCGGAACTGGGCCGCGTTACTTGGCTACTGGCTGGCCGGGCTGGTCGCCTTGGTGACGCTCTATGAATTTTGGCGTGGGGCGCTGGCTCGCCACCGGCGGCATGGGGAGAGCATGCCGGTGGCCCTGGTGCGGTTGGCGGGACGGAATCGGCGCCGGTATGGCGGATACATCATCCACTTAGGGGTCGTACTCATGGCACTTGGAATCATCGGGATCGAGCTGTTTCAGACCGAAACCCAGGGGACGCTTGCCAGGGGCGAGCAGCTCAACCTCGGCAGTCACGTGCTGGTCTTTCAAGGGCTGACCCAGTTCAACACGCCGGATGGGCGCGAGGTCTCGCGGGCGGAGCTGGCGGTCTACAAGGAGGGTCGCTTCGTGGGACAGTTGTTCCCCCGCCAGGATTTTTACGTTGCCGCGAACCAGCCGATGACCATCCCTGGTGTGCGCTCCACTTTGGACGAGGATCTCTACGTGCTCTTGGTCGGTTGGGAACCGATCGCCCAGCAGGGAGCCACTTTCAAGGTGTTCCTCAACCCGCTGGTGAACTTCGTTTGGCTCGGCGGTGTCGTGTTTATCCTGGGGACTCTGGTTGCAGCCTGGCCGGACCGCGAAACCGCACCGCTCCGGCGCAGTGTGCAGGCCCGAGCCTGGGTGTCGGGCGATTAGGGCGTGAGGCAGCCACTCGCTGCACTGCTGCTGGCCGGCTTACTGGCGGCGAGTGCGCCGCCGACCCCCGTTGCCGCTCAAGCTGAACAACCCACCGAAGACGAAGTCAACGCCATCGCCAAGGGCCTGTATTGCCCGGTCTGCGAGAACGTGCCGCTGGATGTCTGCCCGACCCTTGCCTGCAAGCAGTGGCGGGAGACGATTCGGGAGAAATTGACCCTTGGCTGGAACCAAGAGCAGATTGAGCAGTATTTCGTAGAGCAGTATGGCGATCGGGTTCTCGCGGCACCTCCGGCCCACGGCCTCAATTGGGCCATTTACCTAATCCCGCCGGCCGTCTTCCTCCTAGGCGCAGCCGTCCTGTTCGGAGCAATGCGCGCCTGGAGGCGGCCTCCAGCTGAGACCCGCGTCGCCCACGACGCAGCGGCGGAAGATCCTTACCTGGATCGGCTCGAAGAAGAGCTGCGGGCGCGAGGCTGAGCGCTGCGCCAATGCCCGACGACGCGGAGCTCGTTCCTGCCCAAGGACTACCGATCCGTCGTTCGGTCACCCTCATGGTATGGGGGGTCGTGCTGGCGGTGCTGCTCTTGGTCGGCTTCGGCCAGATCCGGGCCCAGCAAGGGCCGGTCGGGATTGGCAGCCGGGCACCCGAGTTCACCCTGTCCACCTTCGAGGGCAGCCAGATCGCTACTGCCGATTTGAAAGGGCAAGTGATTGTGGTCAACTTCTGGGCCTCGTGGTGCAAGCCGTGCGAGCAGGAGGCCCTTGAGCTCGAACAGGCATATCAGATCTATAAGGATCAAGGTGTGGCGTTCCTGGGCGTGGGCTATGTCGATATTGAGCGAGAGGCGGTGGCCTATTTGGAGCGCTTCGGGATCAGCTACCCGAACGGCCCGGACCTCGGCACCCGCATCTCACAAGCCTTTCGGACCCAGGGAGTCCCGGAGACCTTCCTGATCGGCCCGGACGGCCGGATCGCGGCGGTCAAAATCGGTCCGTACGAATCACTCGAGGCGATCGTGGCTCACATTGAGCTCGCGAGGGGGGAGTGAGTCCAGTGGATCTGGGGTCGGTCTTGTTCGGGCTGGCGATGGCCGTACTGGTTGCGGCTTATGTGCTACGGCCGGTTGCGTCCGGGGGGCAGGCTTCGCAGGCTGGGGGGCAGATTTCAGCGCTTCAGGCCGAACAGGAGCATTTGCTGGACGCGCTTCAAGAACTAGACCTCGATCACTACATGGGAAAAGTCCTGGACAAGGATTACCGACCTCAGCGCGAGGCGCTGACGCTGCAGGGTGTCCAGGTGCTTCGCCGGATTGACGAGCTCCGGGAATCCTCCGGCCCACAAGACAGTCTGGAGGAAAAGCTCGAGGCGGCAGTCAAGAATTCCAGGACTGTCGCACGAAGCGAAGCCCGCTACTGCCACCAGTGTGGGTCTAGAGTCCTCCCGGCTGACCAGTTCTGCTCGAGCTGTGGCGCCGCCCAACTGGAGCCAGGAGATTGAGACGTGCGGGCTTCCGCCTCCTGCCCACAGCCCTGCTCAGCCTGTTGAGCGCCGCCTGTTCGCTGGCCGGCGACGTTACCCCACCGCCAGCCTTGGCCACGGCGCAGATGGCGCGGCCGCTTCCACCCGTGGTGGCCACAAGTGAGGTCATTCCACCCGACGGCCCGCCGGACCTGACCGCCGGAGCTGCGATCTACTCCGAGAAGTGCGCCGCCTGCCACGGAGTAGGGGGCCTGGGAGATGGCGAATTGGCGGCGAACCTCCAGTATCCGCCCGCTCCGCTGGGGGATCCTGCTTTCGCCAGGACGGCGCGGCCTCAAGACTGGTATTCGGTCGTTACCCTCGGCAGAATCGACCGACTGATGCCAGGATTCAACAGCCTTACCGATCAAGAGCGGTGGGATGTCGTCGGATATGCGCTGAGTCTGAGCTCAGCGCCTGAGCAGCTGGCCGATTCGAGCGCGCCGGCAAGTGTGACCGGGACGGTCCGAAGCGGGACGGCCGCAGCCGAGCTTCCGGCGGGCTTGCAGATCAATCTATTCGGTTTCGACGGAGAGCAGGAAGCGCTGCGGCAGACGGTCGCAGCTGACCCGCAGGGTGGATATCGCTTCGACGAGGTCGAAGCCGTGCCGGGTAGGCTGTTTTTCACCACCGTGGAATATCAGGGGGTGATCTTCCGCTCGGAGCTGGCTCACGTCCCGGCCGACGCGGGCCTACTCCAACTTCCGTTGACCATCTATGAAACCACCAGCGACGCAGGCGCGCTCGCCGTGGAACGGCTGCATGTACTCATCGACTTCCCGGCGGAGGATCTGATCCGGGTGTTGGAGTTGTGGGTATTGACCAACCCTTCCGACCGGGTCATCGTTTCGCCGCTCAGCATTCCCTTGCCGCCCGGGGCGGTCAATCTGACTTTCGAACAGGGCGAACTGGGAGAACGTTTCGAGCTGACCGAGCAGGGGTTCCTCGATCGTGAGCCGATTCCCCCGGGCTCAGGAATTGACCAGCTGGCGTTTGCTTTCGACCTGCCGGCCGCTGCCCGCTTCGAACAGGAGGTCCAGCAGCCGGTACAGGCGGTCACGGTCCTCGTGCCCGCGGAGGGTGCTCGCGTGTCTGGATTGGAGGACCGAGGCGTCCAGGATCTGGGAGGTCTGCCGATGCGCAACTACATCGGTGGCCCGCTCGACCCGGGGGAGGTGCTGAGCTTCAGGGTCAGCGGGGCGGTAGGCAGTTCGCCTGCCATTGCGGGTACCCTCATCGGGGCAGCCGCACTGGTCGGTGCCGGGCTGCTGACCGTCCGTTGGTGGACACGCGGGAAGTCGCGGCGATCCTCGGCACCGACAAACACCGACGAGCTCATTCAGGCCATCGCGCGGCTGGACGACCAGTTTGAACGGGGGGAGATCGCTGAAGCGGTCTACCAGCGCCAGCGGGCTGCCCTCAAAGCGCGGGCCCTGTCCGGGTTGCGGAGCGGCGATGATTGAGGTCCGCGGATTGACCAAGGCCTATGGATTGCGCCCGGTGCTGCGCGGGCTGGACCTCGCGGTCAAGCAGGGCGAGTTCGTGGCAGTGGTCGGGCCAAACGGAGCCGGGAAGACGACCCTGCTGCGGATCCTGGCTTCCTTGGCTCGCCCGACGTTCGGTGAGGTGCGGCTGGCCGGACTCCGACTTCCTGCCCAGGCCGGGGCAGCCCGTCGGATCCTG
>CAYHSI010000081.1:0-8441 GCA_964359225.1 uncultured Anaerolineaceae bacterium | reverse complement strand
GGGACCGGGGCCGGGGGGGAGACCGTGGCCGGAGTGGGCGCGGCCCTGGCTCAGGCGACCGAGGCCGACCGTCTGGACCCAGGCGGTAGTAGCCGCAACTTAAGCCCCCGGTACCCGGGGGCTTTTTTCTTGTATGGCGATTCGCCTCCCGGCGTCCAGAATGATTGCGATGACCGAATCGTTCAGCTACAATCGCCGAATGCAAGATCCCGCATCCGCTCGCCCGCAACGGGCATCTTCCCCCGAGTGGCAGCCGGGAACCCGGCTGGCCGTGGGGGTGCTGATGGTTCTGTTGGTGGCCTTGCTGCTCTACCGGCTGCGCCTGTTGCTTGCGCCGGTAATCCTGGCCTTCCTGCTCGCCTACATCCTGTACCCGGCGGTGCGGCGGCTGGAGGTCCGACTTCGATCCAGCCGGGGCGTCGCGACCGGGTTGGTCTACTTAATAATTCTGCTGCTCTTGGGAGGGACGACCACCGGGATTGGGATCGCACTATCGCAACTCCTGGCGGGGTTCGGCCAATTCCTCGAGCGGATCTCGCAACAGCTGCCCGAGTTCGTTGACAGCTTGATGGTGCTCCAGTTCCAGATAGGTCCGTTGGTAATCGATCTGAGCAGTGTCGAGGGTCTCGCCAATAGCCTGACGTCGACCATCGCGCCGTTGGTCAGCCAGACCGGAACCCTGCTGAGCGACCTGGCGGGAGCCACCGCCTCATTTGTCGGCAACGCCCTGATCGTGTTGGTGATCGGCTTCTACGTACTGCTCAATTTCGAGCGAATCCGGGACTGGCTGATCGCGGCCGCCCCCGCTCCCTACCAGGCTGATGCCCGCGCCCTGCTGGGCGGTACCGGCGTCATATTGCAGGCGTTCTTGCGCGGCCAGCTGATCCTCGGATTGGTGGTGGGCGTCGCGATGGCCCTGACCATGACCATCCTGGGGGTGCGTTTTGCACTTGGGATCGGACTCATCGCGGGTGTGTTGGAATTCATTCCGATCTTTGGAGCCCTGGTCACTGCAATTATCTCGGTTCTGGTGGCCCTCTTCCAGGGATCCAACCGCTTGGGTCTCACTCCCTTCGGGTTCGCACTGGTGGTCGCGGGAGCTTCAATTCTCATTCAGCAGATCGAGAACAATGTGCTCGTGCCGCGGATCATTGGTCACAGCCTGGACCTCAACCCGCTGGTCGTGATTCTGGCGTTGCTGGCCGCCGGCAGCCTGGCGGGAGTCTTAGGATTGCTGCTCGCCGCTCCGGCGGTGGCGACCCTCAAGCTGGCCTTCAGCTACCTGTATTGGAAGACGGTTGGGGTGCAGCCGGCTATCGCTCAAATCCCCGCTGGGCCGAGCGCAGCCCGACCCTCTCGCCTGCGCCGACTATGGGGCCGATTCCGGGCGGGCGGGAAGTCCAAGGCGACCCCGACCCCGGGCTCGACTCCGCCCACATGACCTCAATCCGCGAAGCCCTGCGCAGGCTGATGCAGCGCGAGCGGGAACGGCCGGCTAGCGAGTTTTCCTACGCGATCTACTGGACGAAGGTGGTTCGGGGCTGGGACGCCGCCAGGCGCCTGCAAGCCCTGGAGGGCGCGGAACGAACTCTCACCGGCCCCGGTTTTGTCTCGAACGAGTTCAGCCGCAGGTTTTCCGTTCCGGAAATCGACGGCTCCGCCCACTCCGGGGCCAGTTTGCTCGCCCTCCGGAAAGTGCTCGAGGCCTTCGAGGAATCGAGCGGCTAGCCCCGACCTTATTGTCTGTGCTGGGCCGCAGTGCTATCATCGACCAGAGGCGGGCGATGACCCAAAGAACCGAGCTAATCAGCTGGGAGGAAGTCGACCAGCTAATCGAGCACCTCACCCCTCAGTTCGAGACCGAATTCGACGCGATGGTGATCATCACCCGGGGAGGAATCGTCCCGGGTGGAATGCTCTGCGAGGCGCTGAATATCCTGGACGTTCTGACCGCGGCGGTCGACTTCCCCTTCGAGTCGCAGAAATCTGGCACTGCGTTGTACGCCTGGCCGGCCTTCATCCAATTCCCAGATGAGGACCAGCTGCGAGGTCGGCAGGTATTGGTAGTCGACGACGTGTGGGGCTCGGGCCGCACGATCACCGCGGTGAAGAACAGAGTTTCATCAGCCGGCGGCTTCCCCCACACCTGCGTCCTGCACTTCAACCCCTACCGCAGCCTCTTCAACGAGGCCAAGCCGGACTACTACGCGGCCGTCACCGACGCCCATGTCGTATACCCTTGGGAGGTCGATCGAGATGCGGATCGGGTATTGCTCGACGCGTCGGAGTGAGCAGGCATGAGCCGGGTCCCCGCCGGTACGCCGGGTTGTGCCCTCCCAGACGCCTCCAATTGACAACCCTGTGAGCGCCCTGTATAATGACCACGCGCTTCGGGCTATTGCTGGCCCGGGACCGTCACGGAACGAAGCTTAGGAGTATTAGGGAAGGATCGCTCTTAAACTCCTTGGGAGGGATTGTGGCCTGGTCGGTTTCTGAGCGCTGATCAGGCGCTTTTTTTTGCATGGACCATTCTGAAGAATTCCGTACCCTGCTGACTGAGTCAAGCTCCGTCCCGGAAGCGAACCGGGGGGATTTGCTTCAGGGCCGGGTCATCGCGAAAGATGCCTACGGAATCATCGTGGACCTCGGTCTCAAGCGCGACGGCCTGGTCCCGCGGGCAGACCTGGAGCTGCTTCCCCCGGCAGAAGCCAAACTCAAGATCGGAGATCCGGTCTCGGTGATGGTTGTTGAACCGCTGGATTCGGACGGAAATCTGGTGGTCTCTATCGCCCAGGCCCGTGAAAGTGGCGATTGGCTGCGGGCCCAGAGCCTGTTGGAAAGCGATGCCGTAGTCGAGGCGATCGTGGGTGGCTACAACCGCGGCGGTTTGATCATACCTTTCGGTCGGCTGCGCGGTTTCGTCCCCGCCTCGCATATCACCGATCTGCCTCGAGGCCTGGACGACAACGGGCAGGCCGAATACATGGCGCGACTGGTCGACAAATCTCTCCCGCTGAAGGTGATTGAAGTCGATCCACGTCGGAGGCGACTGGTGCTCTCGGAGCGCAAGGCGATCCGGCAGTGGCGTCAAGACCAGAAGGCCCGGGTGATCGATCAGCTGGCACTCGGGGAGGTCCGAGCCGGCCTGGTTACAAGTTTGCGTGAATTTGGCGCCTTCGTGGACATCGGAGGAGCGGACGGACTGATCCACATCTCGGAATTGTCTTGGAACCGGGTCGAGGACCCTTCGGAGATTCTGCGGGTCGGACAGGAAGTCCAAACGATGGTGATCCGGCTGGACAAAGAGAGCAATCGCATCGGGCTCAGTTTGAAACGGTTGCAGCTGAATCCCTGGGAGGGAGCCGCCAGCCAGTTGCAGGAAGGACAAATGCTGGAGGGAATCGTGTCCCGCTTCGTGCCTGCCGGGATCTATGTCCGGTTCGACCTGGGGATCGAGGGACTGTTGAAGTCCGCGGAAGGTCTGGCCGGGATCTCCCAAGGTGAAAAGGTCCAGGTACGGGTGAGTTCCTTCGAGCCCAACAAAGAGCGCCTCGACCTGCAATGGGCGCAGCCCGCGAATGTTGACCAACAGCTCTAATTCGGAAGTGAGGTGAGGTTGAGATGGCCACAGTAGTCCTGCGGCCGAACGAATCCCAGGATGCACTGCTCAGGCGGTTTCGTAAGAAGGTAGCCAAGAGCGGCATCCTCAGCACCGTACGCCGTAAGCGCTGGTTCGTCTCAAAGAGTGAGATGCGGCGGATCGAGCGCAAGAAGTCGATTCGTCGACTGAAGCGACGCGCGCGTAAGAACGTATCCTTCGATCAAGGGCGATAGCCGTGACAAAGAAGGAAGAGAAGATCGAGGTCGACGGCATCGTTGTCGAGGCCTTACCGGCGACTCAGTTCCGGGTGGAGCTGGACAACGGGCATAAGGTGCTGGCCTACCTTTCTGGAAAGATGCGCCGGCACTACATTCGCATCTTGCGTGGCGACCGGGTCCGGGTCGAGCTATCGCCGTATGATCTCACCCGGGGTCGAATCGCCTACCGGTTCAAGAAGGGCGGCAAGGTGATCGAGGAGACGCGCTAAGGTTCGCCTCTGACCTTCGCTCGGTTTGAGAATCAAAACCGCCCCCGCTGCTTGGGGGCGGAGTGATTCTTGTTCCGGGTCAGGCCGGCTGGAACAGGACTGTTCGCCAATCGTCGGTCGCCTTAACCTGCAACTCTTGCAGCGAGGCTTTCTCAGCCGCCGTCCTCAGATTGGGGAGGTCGGTGTCCAGCAATCCGGAAAGCAGCAACCGACCGGTCGGTTCGACCCAGGCGGCCAGCCCGGCCTGCAGCAGCTCGATCAGGGTGTCGGAACGGAGGTTGGCCACCAGCAGCTCGACCGGCTCGATCCGGCTCGGTCCGTCGGGTGGAAACGAGCCCAGGGCCACTTTGACCTGCTTGGCAACCCGGTTGCGGCGGACGTTGAGCAGCGCCAGCTCCACCGCCAGCGGGTCGGTGTCAAGCGCCAAAACCCGCCGAGCGCCTAGCCGGGCGGCGGCGATGGACAGAATCCCGGAGCCGCATCCGAGGTCCACAACTCTCTCGCCTGGGCGCAGGGTCTCCTCGATGAGCTCGAGACAATGGCGGGTTGTGGGATGGGCCCCGGTCCCGAAGGCCATCCCCGGCTCCAACTGCACTACCAGGCGCCCCCCAGGGTCGGCCGTGCTCCAACTCGGTAGCACCATCAAGCGACGCCCGATCGGCAGCGGCCGATACTCCCGCTTCCAGATCTCGGCCCAGTCCTGCTCGTCGACCGAACGGAAGGTGGGCGACGGAAAGGGCTGAATCTGGCCGAGGTGCCAGAGGCCTTCTTCGAGTTCGGCTTGGCGGCTGGCGAGGGTTCCGTCGACCGGGAGCCAGGCCCGCAACAAGACCGCCTGGCCCTGGTCGTCCAATCCTTCGATGGCGACTCCGTTTGTAGCGAGACGCCCGAGCAGCTCCGCAGCGGGTTCCGCCAATTCCGCGCGGAGCCGGAGAGAGACCTCCAACCAGTTCAATCCACCAGCCCGCCGATCAGGTCTTTGAGGTCATCCAGCAGGCTGCGCGCCTGAGGCTTGACCTCCGAGCCGAGGGTTAGAGCCAGCCGCTCGAAGAGTTCTCGTTGCTCGGGGGAGAGCGACTTCGGGACCTCGATCGAGATGATCACCAACTGGTCGCCCCGGCCGTTGGATCTCAGATGCGGGACGCCCTTGCCCTTGAGTCGGAAGACCTTACCTGGCTGGGTGCCGGCGGGGACCCGCAGTTTTTCCTCGCCGTCCAGGGTCGGGACGGTGATCTCCGACCCGAGGGCGGATTGGGCAACGTTTATCGAGAGGTCAACCAAGATTTCATCCTTTCGTCGCCGAAAGTACGGATGGGGCAGGACCTGAACCACCACATAGAGATCGCCTCGCGGACCGTTGTTGGGGCCGGGCTCGCCCTCGCCGGTGACCCGAACCTGGGTTCCGTCGTCGACTCCGGCCGGAATGGGAATCTGGCGGACGACCCGTTGTTGCTCGATCCCGCTGCTGTGGCACACCCGGCAGGGAGACGTGACCACCTCGCCTCGGCCGCCGCAATTGGGGCAGGTAGTCACGTTGACCATCGAGCCTAGGAAGGTCTGCCGCACCTGGCGGACCTCGCCTGAACCCTCGCAGGTCGGGCAGCGAATGGGAGTCGTGCCTGGCTCGGCCCCCGTTCCCCGGCAGCGCGAGCAGATGTCCCTTCGGACAAACTCGATTTCCTTCTCGGCCCCGAAGACAGCTTCCTGGAATTCAAGCCGCAGGTCGTAGCGCAGATCCGCGCCGCGGCGAGGGGCGCCCCGACGGCGTCGACCGCCCATGCCGAATCCGAAGAACTCCTCGAAGATGTCGCTGAATCCAAAGTCGAAATCGGTGGGCATCCCCTTCAGGCCGGCATGCCCGAATCGATCGTAGGCCGCCCGCCGCTGATCGTCGGAGAGCACCCCGTACGCCTCGTTGACTTCCTTGAAGCGGTCCTCGGCCCCCGGGTCGTGATTCACATCCGGGTGGTACTGCTTGGCGAGCCGGCGGTAGGCGCTCCGCAAGCCGTCGGCTGAGGCATCTCGCCCGACCCCCAAGGCTTCGTAGTAGTCTCGTTTATCTGCCATCTGGCTTAAAGGGCCGGCGAAGGCGCAAATGTCCGCCTTCGCCCGGTCGGATTAGTTCTCGAAATACTCGCGGCCAACCTCGTCTCCGGATGAGGAACCATTCTCTCCTCCGGGGGCGCGGCCGGACTGAACTTTTGCGGCGACCTCTCGGACGGCCGCGAGCAATTCATTGGACATCTTGCGCAAGCGGTCGGTGTCCGCCTCCTCCATTGCCTGTTCCAAGTTTCGCAACTTGGCCTGGAGGTCCGCCCGAGCTCCCTCGGGGATGTGGCCTTCGTTCTGATCGAGCACCTTGCGGGCGTTGTACACCGCGTTGTCGGCAACGTTGCGGGCCTCGGCCCGGTCACGCCGCTCGGCGTCCCGGCCGGCGTGCAGCTCGGCGTCGGTTCGCATCTGCTCGACTTCGGCTTCGGACAACCCCGAGCTGGCAGTGATCGTAATGTGCTGAGTCCGGGAGGTTGCCTTGTCGGTGGCGCTGACGTTCAGGATTCCATCGGCGTCGATGTCGAAGGTGACCTCGATCTGGGGCACCCCGCGGGGGGCGGTCGGGATTCCGTCCAGCCGGAACTTGCCGAGCGACTTGTTGTCGGCCGCCATCGAGCGCTCGCCTTGCACGACGTGGATCTCAACTTCGGTCTGGTTCTCGCCCGCGGTTGAAAATACCTGAGTCTTTCGGGCCGGGATGGTAGTGTTGCGTTCGATCAGAGCGGTCGCCACGCCGCCCAGAGTCTCGATGGAAAGGGAAAGCGGAGTGACATCCAGCAACAGGATGTCCTTAACCTCCCCGCCCAGCACGCCCGCCTGGATGGCGGCCCCGACCGCCACGACCTCATCCGGGTTCACCCCCTTATGGGGCTCCTTCTCGAAAATCTTGCGCACCGCCTCCTGCACCGCCGGCATGCGGGTCATCCCTCCCACCAGAATCACTTCGTCAATCTCTGCAGCCTTGAGCTCGGCGTCTTGGAGTGCCATGGTGCAGGGGGCTACGCAGCGCTCGATCAGATCCTCGGTCAGCTGCTCCAACTTTGCTCGGGTTAAGGTCAGGTTCAGGTGCTTGGGACCGGACGCATCGGCCGTGATGAAGGGCAGGTTGATCTCGGTCTGAGCCACGGTGGAGAGCTCGATCTTGGCCTTCTCGGCGGCTTCCCGCAGTCGCTGGAGCCCCTGGCGGTCCTGCCGCATGTCGATGCCCTGGTCGCGGCGAAACTCCTCCACCACCCAGTCGATGATGCGTTGGTCGAAGTCGTCCCCGCCCAGAAACGTGTCGCCGTTGGTGGACTTGACCTCGAACACTCCGTCGCCGACATCCAGGATCGAGATGTCGAAGGTGCCCCCGCCCAGATCGAATACCGCGATGGTCTCGTCGGTCTTTCGATCCAAGCCGTAGGCCAAGGAGGAGGCAGTCGGCTCGTTGATGATCCGCAGCACCTCGAGCCCGGCGATCTTCCCGGCGTCCTTGGTCGCATTGCGTTGCGAGTCATTGAAGTAAGCTGGGACTGTGATGACGGCCTGGGTTACCGCCTCCCCGATATAAGCCTCTGCGTCGGCCTTGATCTTGGCCAGGATCATGGCCGAAACCTCGGGGGGCGCGTATTCCTTGCCTCCCATGTGAACCCGGACATCTCCGTTGGCCGCACCGGTCACCTTATAGGGAACTACATCGAGCGCCCGTTGAACCTCCGGATCGCTGTGCTTGCGACCCATGAAGCGCTTGATCGAAAAGATCGTGTTGTCCGCATTGACAATTGCTTGCCGGCGGGCGACTTGGCCCACCAAACGCTCGCCGGTCTTTGGATTGATCGCAACCACCGAGGGGATCAGTCGGCTGCCCTCGGAGGAAGTGATCACGGTCGGCTCGCCGGCTTCCATGACCGCGACGACTGAATTCGTGGTGCCCAGGTCGATCCCAATAATCCGTCCCATGTCTAGTTCACCCTATTTGGCGACCCGTACCAGGGCCGGTCGAAGCACTCGATCTCCCATGCGATAACCCCGCTGCACCACTTCGATCACCTGACCCTCGGCATGGTCGTCGCTCTCCTCGTGGGAAAGGGCCTCATGCAGCACCGGATCAAAGGACGTGCCGTCGGCGAGGATTTCCTCCACCCCTTCAGCGATAACCAGGGCGGACAACTTGCGGTAAATCAACTCGATGCCCTCGGACCAGGAAGCCGCCTCGCCGTCGGAGGGGCGGTCCTTCAAGGCCCGTTCCAGATCGTCCATTACCCCCAAAAACCTTACCAAGGTATTTCCGGCGATCCGGTCACGGGCCTCAGACTGTTCGCG
>CAYHSI010000080.1:405-8514 GCA_964359225.1 uncultured Anaerolineaceae bacterium | reverse complement strand
TAACCGGGTCGACGTACGCCCGGCGCTCGACTGCCCGGGCGTGGTGGCGGCCATCACCGGTCAGGATCTGCCCATAAAGTTCGGCATCCTGCCGGTGAGCCAAGATGAAGAAGCTCTCTGCTTGAACAAGGTGCGCATGGTGGGCGATCCGGTGGCAGCTGTGGCCGCCCTCGACGAAGAATCGGCCGAGGCGGCCTTGGAAGACATCTTGGTCGAATACGAGCCGCTGCCGGCCATCATGTCCATTGAAGAGGGCCTCGAGAAGCCGGCGGTCCAGATCCACGAGTACGCGCAGGAAGGCAATATTCACAAGTTGGTCTCGCTTGAATTCGGCGACGTCGAAGAAGGCTTCGCCGTGGCCGATCACATCCGCGAGGACCTGTTCTACTACGAGGGCAGCAACCATCTGCCGATGGAACAGCACGCCGCGGTCGCGCAGTTTGGCGCAGATGGGCGACTCACCCTCTGGTCTTCCACCCAGACACCCCACTACGTCCAGCGAGCCCTGGCCAAGGTGCTGGAGCTGCCTGCCAGCCGCATCCGGGTCATCGCCACCCCGGTGGGGGGCGGGTTCGGCGGCAAGACCGACCCCTTCTCGCACGAGATCGTGGTCGCCAAATTGGCGATCCTCACCGGCCGGCCAGTGAAGACCACCCTCACCCGCGAGGAGGTCTTTTACGCCCACCGCGGCCGCCACCCGGTCTTGATGTGGATCAAGACCGGGATGAAACGCGACGGCAGCCTCACCGCCGTGCATTTCCGCTCCTACCTGGACGGGGGAGCCTACGGAAGCTACGGAGTGGCCAGCACCTACTACACCGGCGCTCTGCAGACCATCACCTATCCCATCCAGCACTACAAGTTCGAGGGGCTGCGGGTCTTCACCAACAAGCCGCCTTGCGGCCCCAAGCGGGGGCACGGCACGCCCCAGCCGCGCTTCGCGCTCGAAGTGCAGCTCGACAAGTTCGCCGAAGATCTGGGTCTGGATCCGGCGAAGCTACGCTTGAGCCACCTAGTTCCGACAAACAGCAAGAGCGTCAACCATCTGAGCGTCACCAGTATCGGCTTGAGGGAGTGTATCGAGAAGGTGGTGGAGGCCTCGAGGTTCCATCAGCGTCGTGGGAAGCTGCCTCCGGGCAAAGGGCTGGGCTTGGCCTGCGGGGCCTATCTCAGCGGCGCCGGCTTGCCTGTATATTGGAACGACATGCCACACTCCGGCGTGCAAATCAAGATCGACCGCGGCGGGGGCGTGACGGTCTTCTGTGGCAGCATCGATATCGGGCAGGGATCTAATTCGGTGCTGGCGGCGATCGTGGCCGAGGTGCTCGGCATCAGCATGGCGCGGGTGATTGTGGTCACCGCTGATACCGACCTCACCCCAGTGGACCTCGGCAGCTACTCCAGCCGGGTCACCCTCATGACCGGAAATGCCGCCATTGCCGCTGCCACGCCGCTGCGAGAGAAGATCCTGGCTGCAGCGGGAGAGCAGTTGGAGCTCTCACCCGAAGTCTTGGTGATGGCAGAGGATCGGGTATTTTGGACCGAAGACTCCGCCCAGGGGCTCTCCTTCGACGAAGCGATCCAACTCGCGGAGGCTAAGTTCGGCACCTTGGGATCGGTGGGAAGCTATACCCCGCCACGTCGGGGCGGGCCCTACAAGGGGTCCGGCGTCGGCCCCTCACCGGCCTATAGCTTCACCGCCTGCGTGGCGGAGGTGACCTGCGATCTGGAGACCGGCATCTATGGGGTCGATAAGCTGTGGCTAGCACACGATGTGGGCAAGGCCATCAATCCCCTGCTGGTGATCGGCCAGGTGGAGGGCAGCGCCTACATGGGGCTGGGAGAGGCCATGATGGAGGAGCAGATCTTCCGCCGTGGCCTGCACAAGATTCCCTCCATGCTGGATTACAAGACCCCGACTACCTTAGAAACTCCTGAGATTGAAACTTTCCTGATCGAGACCATCGATCCCGAGGGGCCCTACGGCGCCAAGGAGGCCGGTCAGGGTCCGCTGCTCCCGGTCGCGCCCGCACTGGCCAACGCGATCTACAACGCCACCGGCGTGCGCGTGGACGAGGTGCCCATCACCCCGGAAAAGGTGCTCAAGGGCCTGCTGAAGAAGGCTCGAGGCGAGCGGGCGCGGGTCGGGCCGCTGCGTGCCCCAGAGGTGGAATTTCCCGAACCCATCCGAGTCCCCCCGCCGCAGGAGGTCCCGGTCGCATGATCCGCCTGCCGCCTTTCCGCTATCTGGCGCCGCGTTCGTTGGAAGAGGCCGTGGCGATGAAGGCCGAGCACGGCCGGGAAGGGATGTATGTGGCGGGCGGAACGGACCTCTTCCCCAACATGAAACGTCGCCAATTCGAGCCGGCGGTCCTGATCGGCCTGCGCGGTCTTAAGGAGTTGCGCGGGCTCTCCAATGGACGTGGGTTTACGATCGGTGCCGGGACGACCCTCAGCGAAGTGGCCAACCACCCGCAGGTCCGGGACCTATACCCCTCCCTGGCGCGCGCCGCTGGCCTGGTGTCCTCACCGCCACTGCGCAACATAGGCACGATCGGCGGAAACCTATGCGTGGACACCCGTTGCACCTACTACAACCAGAGCCATGCCTGGCGCAAGGCGCTGGGGTACTGCATGAAAAAGGACGGCGATGTCTGCTGGGTGGCGCTCAGCAGCCCGGAGTGCCTGGCGGTCTCTTCTTCCGACTGTGCCCCGGTGGCCATCTCGCTGGGAGCGCAGGTGCGCCTGGTTGGGCCGCAAGGCGAACGCATGATCCCGGCCGAAGCGCTGTACCGAAACGATGGAATGCAATACCTTAAGATGTGGCCCGACGAAGTGCTCGTGTCGATTCACCTGCCGCCGATGCAGGGTTGGCGGACCAGCTACCTGAAGCTGCGGCGGCGGGGCTCGATTGATTTCCCGATCCTAGGGGTGGCGGTCGCGCTGCGCACGGAAGAGGACGGGACCTGCACCGATGCGCGTTTGGTGTTAGGTGCCGTGGCCTCGCAACCGGTCTCCGCCCCGGAGGCGGCCAGACTGCTCATCGGTCACCGGATCACGGCGGAACTGGTGAACGAGGCGGCGGAGATGGCTGCCAGGCAGGCCAAGCCGCTGGATAACACGGACATGGGGCTGAGCTTCCGCAAGAAGATGGCGCGGGTCTACGTAGCCCGCGCGCTAGCGGAGGCAGCGGGACGGTGATCACAAGCGACTGAGGGGGAGGCCCGAGCGCTCGGCCGGGCTGCTTAAGATCCGGACCCGTGCCTGGTTACTCGTAGCGCAGCGCGGCGACGACGTTCAGCTTCGCTGCCTGACGGGCGGGAATGACCGCCGCCAGCGCGCCGAATAACATTCCGATCGCCACCGCCAATACAGCTCCCATCCACGGGAACGTAGAACGGACCGGATAGCCTGCGGCTGCCAACCCGTCCACCGCCAGGCGAGCCAGGTACAACCCGCTCAGCAGCCCGAACGAGGTCCCCAGGGCCGCCAAGATAAGCGCCTCCAACATGACCATTCGTCGGATCTGCTGGCGGGTGGCTCCTACCGCGCGAACCATCCCGATCTCCCTTGTACGCTCGATGACACCGATCGCCAGCGTGTTCAGCATCGCGACCAGCGACGGGATAGCCAGGAACCCCAGCACCGCGTACAGACCGAGGAAAGCCGCGTCGAAGATGCGCTTGTTTTCGTCGTAATACTCCTGGCCGGCGATCAGCCGAAACTGCGGAAACTGGGCTGCCAGCCCCTCGACCTCGGCGTCCGCCTCCGCCTGGTTGGCGCCAGGCTTGAGATTGGCTTGCAGCAGGACGTCCTCGGTGATGAGGAAGTCGGTCGCCAGCGAGGCCTGGGATACATAGCCCGTGGCGATCTTCGCGTTGAGGTAGTCGTTAGCGACCGCGACCACCCGGTACACTTGCTCTCCTTCGGCCGTCAACAAGCGGAGGTCATCGCCCGGCGTCAGGCCAGCGAACGCTGCCAACGGACCATTTGCAATCAGATTGCGTCCGTCGCCTAGCGAGGAATAGGCCGAATCTGGGTCGCCCTTCTGAAACACCAGGCCGCTGACCTTCGGGTAGTTCACAGGATCGATTCCCAGGACCGTGAAAGGGAGCTCCCCGGCGAGCGAGATCGCGACCCGGAGTGTGCTGACTGCCTCGATGGAGGGCAGGCTGCGCAGCTCTTCCGCCAGCCTCGGGGCCGCACCGACGTTGCTGCCCCAAACCCCGATCGCCGGCGGAACGAACAGGTAGTCGCTCCCAAGGCTGCGCTGGAGCGCGTCCAGGAATCCGCTCGACACGCTGCTCACCAGGCCGCCTGCCATGACGATCACTGCTAGGCCGATCATCGTAGCGCTGGCCGTCACGGCCGCCCGGGTCGGCTGGCGGGTCAGGTTGCCCTCGGCCAGGTGGTCGATCCCCTGCTGGGGTGACAAACGAGTGAACAGTGCCCCGAAGGTGATGGCGACCGGCCGGACCAATACCGGCCCCGCCAGCACCAGCCCGATCAGGAAGAGGACTCCGCCGAGCGCCAGCAAACCTAGGTTGTGGGATAACAGAATCACAAGCGCCAGCCCGACCATGACTGCGCCGACGAGAAATTTCTTCCCCTCCGTCCGGGCAGAAACGACCTCCGCGACCGGCGGCCGCAATGCCTCCATCGGCGACACCCGGCCGGCTTTCAGCGCCGGCAGCAGGCCGGCGATGAGGGTCAGACCGACCCCAACGACCACCGCGGCCACCAACAGGGCCGGGCTGACGACCGGAGCGCCAACTCGCACGTGCATGTACTGCTCGAAGGTCCGACCGAGCAGTCCGAGAAGCCCCGCCCCGAATCCGTATCCCAAGACGAGACCGGCCGAAGTGCCGACAAGCCCCTGAAGCACGCTTTCGGTGAGGATGAGGCCTGTAATCATCCGCCGATCGGCGCCCACTGCCCGCAGCATCGCCAAGTCGTGGCGGCGCTCGGTCACGATGGTGCGGAAGGTGTTGAAGATGATGAAGCCCCCCATGAACAGGCCGAGGGCGCCCAGGACGTTGAGCACCGCCTGGCCGATCTGCAGATTGGTGAGCAGCTCACTTCCCGAAGCCAGGCCGCCCAGGCGGTATTCCGGGCCGAGGGCTGCTTCGACCGCGGTCTGGATCTCGGCGCGCCGGTCCTCCTCCAGCGTGTCGAAGTTGAGGTCGATCGCGTTGATCTGGCCGGGCTGGTTGAGCAGGCGCTGAGCTTCGCTCAGGGCGACCAGGATTTCTTCATTTCCCGGTAGGGTACGCGCCGGCAGGATTCCGACAATGGACAGCTCCGCCTGGCCTTGGGTGGTGGGCAGCGCGAGGGAATCGCCGACCTCAAGCTGCAAAACCTCAGCCAGGCTGCGGCTGATGACGGCCGCGTCGGGATCGGCCTCGCCCGGCACCAGAAACCGGCCGGCGACGACCGGAAACGCGCGCAAAGCTTGGGCCGCCTCGGGATCGATACCCACTAGTGCAACGGCCGTCACTTGGTCAACTTGGTCAGCGTCCCCATCGAAATAGTCGGCAGGAAGATTTACCGTGCGGTTGAGGGAGCCGGTGGCCGCAAATACGCCTTCGACCGCCCGCACCGAGGCGAGCGCCTCGATCGAAAACGCGGTGCCGGCCTTGTGAGTCACGGTCAGATCGACCTGGCCGGCGACCGCGAGCAGGTTGGCCCTGAAGGCCTGCCCGATGGCGGGCAGGATCGTATTGACTCCGAAAGTGAGCAGCACCCCGAAAACCACCGCCAGGGTTGTGAGGACCGTTCGCAGCCTGCGGCCATTCATGTAGCGGGCAGCCAACGTCAATTGAAGGGTCAAAGCTTCCATCCTGAACCGTCAACCGGCTCAGCCTCCCATGCGCCTAATCCGGTCGGCGACGATCTCGGTGTTGCGGCCGTCCGTAGGCTCCAGGACGGTCTCGTCGACGACCTTGCCGTCTTTGAGGAACAGGATCCGGTCGGCCTGGGCGGCGAGGCGCGGGTCGTGGGTGGCGATGAGCACCGTCCGGCCCCACTCGCTGGAGACACGGCCCAACAGGGCGGCGATCTGATCGCCGGCCAGGGAGTCGAGATTGCCGGTGGGTTCATCGGCCAGGATCAATGACGGCTCGGCGACAAGGGCGCGGGCGATGGCGACCCGCTGCTGCTGGCCGCCCGAGAGTTGGTCTGGACGGTGCTGCAGGCGGTCCTCTAGGTCGAAGCGTTCGAGCCATTCAGCGGCCGTCTTGCGGGCGCGCTCGGCTTCGACTCCGTCGAGCAGGAGCGGCAGGGCGGCGTTCTCGAGCGCCGACAGCACCGGCAGCAGGTTATAAAACTGAAAGACGAACCCGATGTTGCGCCGGCGCAGGATCGAGATGGCTTCGTCGTCGATGGTGGAAAGATCTTGGCCGTCGAGGACTACCCGGCCCTCGGTCGGCTGATCGAGCCCGCCGACCAAATGCAGCAGGGTGGATTTTCCACAGCCGCTGGGGCCCATGACCGCGACAAACTCGCCGACCTCGATGCGCATATTGATGTGATCGAGCGCGGTGACGGCGGCCTCCGCCTTGCCATAGATTTTGGTGAGATTTTCGGTCGATACCGCCGCTAAGTTCTGGTTTGCCGCGAGGTCAGACATCGTCTTCACTGGACTCGGCGGTCGGCTGCTCCCTCGCCCGGCTCCGCCCGCGGCGGCCGCCGTCCAACCGCAAGTGTCGAAGGAACTCGAGCACACTGGCCGCCACGATTTGACCCTGGGCCAGGGCCCGATCGGCGAGCCCTCGGGCGCGGGCCAGGCGGATCTCGGACTCTTCGTGAGTCAGTTCATATAACTCGACCAGCACACCGTGGGTGCTCTCTGGGTGGATGAAGGCGATCCGTTTTCCACCGGTTCCAACAGTAGGTTCCGGATTGATCAGCCGCACCCCGCGTGCTTTCAATTGGGCGAGGCACTCCTGGATATCGTCAACCTCGAGGCAGATGTGATGCAGGCCGGGCCCCCGGCGCTCTAAGTAGCGGGCGATCCCACTGCTCTCGGTGGTCGGCTTGACCAGCTCCACTTCCTGATCACCGGTGGACAGGAACGCCACGATCGAACCCTGATCCGGAGCGTCCTCGACATGGGCCAGTTCCAGCCCCAGCACGTCCCGCCAGAACACCAGCGCCTGCTCGATATCGTCGACCAGCAGCGCAACGTGGTTGATGCGCCTTATCGCCATGCGTTCACCAAGTTCTCGCCCTGAGCCTCGTCCACAGCCTCAAGAGCTACCGGCGGGTCGATATTCGCCCCACACGCTGCGCAGCCGGCCACAGATCTCACCCAAGGTCACATCGGCCGCCACGCAGCCGATGAGATGCGGCATCAGGTTCTCGGTTCCCCGGGCTGCCTGTTCAAGCCGGTCGAGCAGCCGACCGGTTTTCCCGGGATCCCGCCGCGCCCGGACCCGGCCCAACCGCTCGCGCTGGTCCTGTTCGATCGCCGGGTCGACCGTCAATGCTTCCAAGCGGAGTGCATCATCGGATTGATAGGCATTCACGCCCACGATGCGGGCTTCGTTGCGCTCGACCTTCTGCTGGGCCCGGTAGGCGGCTTCCTCGATCTCGGCCTGCATGAATCCGCGCTCGACCGCGGCCAACGCGCCGCCGAGGGTGTCTATCTGCTGCAGATACTCCTCGGCCCGGCCCTCGATCTCGTCGGTCAGTTTCTCGACCTGGTAAGACCCCGCCAGCGGATCCACGGTGTCGGCAACCCCGGTCTCGTAGGCAATCACCTGCTGGGTGCGCAGAGCGATCCGGGCGGCCCGCTCGGTGGGAAGGCCCAGCGCCTCATCCATGCTGTTGGTATGCAGGGACTGAGTCCCTCCCAGGACCGCGGCTAAAGCCTGCAGGGCCACCCGCACGACATTGTTCTCCGGCTGTTGGGCGGTGAGGGTCGATCCGGCGGTCTGGGCATGGAAGCGCAGCCGGAGCGAACGTGGATCACGGGCATTGAACCTCTTACTGATCAGCCTTGGCCACAGCCGGCGGGCGGCCCGAAATTTGGCGACCTCTTCCAAGAGATCATTGTGCGCACTGAAAAAGAAGGTCAGCAGCGGAGCAAACTCGTCGACCTGCATTCCG
>CAYHSI010000080.1:0-395 GCA_964359225.1 uncultured Anaerolineaceae bacterium | reverse complement strand
GGAGCATGGTGGAGCGCGGGTCCTTGGCGCCGAAGCGGTCACGGGCGATGCGAGCCCACATGCGCCGGGCGGCCCGGAACTTGGCCACCTCCTCCAGGAGGTTGCTGTAGGAGGCGAAGAAGAAGGAGAGCCGCGGCGCGATGTCGTCGAACTGGAGGCCGGCGTCCAGGGCGGCCTGGACATAGGCGATGGCGTTGGCGAAGGTGAAGGCGACCTCCTGCACAGCCGTGCAGCCGGCCTCCCGCATGTGGTAGCCCGAAATCGAGATCGGGTTCCACTGTGTCGCAACCCGGCGGCAGTAGCCGATTACATCCGTGACCAGCCGCAAAGCGGGCCCCGGAGGATAGATGTAGGTCCCGCGCGCGACGTACTCCTTCAGAATGTCGTTCTGGGTC
>CAYHSI010000079.1:0-8554 GCA_964359225.1 uncultured Anaerolineaceae bacterium | reverse complement strand
GGGTAGGGATTGCAATCCTGGGACTCCTGGTCTCCCCCGAAGAGATGCTCGGGCCCGCCGAGATGCCGATTGTCCTGTCCATCGTGGGGTTCGGTGGCGTTCTGTTCGGCTACATGTCTTTCGCCTTGCTCTTCTACCATACGATCCGGCAACTCCGGTTGGTCAGTCTGATCCACTCCCGGGCGGCCAGCGTCAACCTCTTCCAGCCTCAGCCGCTCTACGCTTTCTCGACCCTCACGTTGCGCACAGCGGTGGCGCTGGTCCTCTTGAGCTACTACATCGTGGCAGTGAGTTCGGGGGTTTCGATGGGTCCGGCAACGGTCGGGCTGCTGGGCGTTAACCTGAGCCTCTCGGTCGCGCTGTTCACTTTGCCGCTCTACGGGATGCATATTCGCCTGCGGGAGGAGAAGAATCGCCAGCTGAGCGCAGTCAGCGGCCGGATTGAAGCGGTCCTCAGCTCGCTCCATCGGGCACTTGAAGATCCGGTGGCGGGCCAGATTGACACTCTCAACAAAGGCCTGGCCAGCTTGATGGTGGAGCGGGATCTGATCGTAAGATCCCCGACCTGGCCCTGGACTCCGGGGACGGTCCGGGCGTTCGCCAGCAGCGCCCTGCTTCCGATCGCGCTATGGTTGATCACACGCGTGCTTGAGTCGTCGCTCGGCCGTTAGACAGGCCAAGGGTTAATTGCGAGGAGACTTATGAAACTTGGCACACTGTTAGCGCTGCTGGTCGTGCTCGTTTCCCTCGGCGCGGGGGCCTGCGCGGCGGCCCAGCCGCCAGCGGCGCCCAACGCGGATGAACTCGCCACTCGGGTGAGCGGGACCTTGACCGCGATTCCTCCGGCGATCCCCCTGCCGACCGCGATCGAGTCTGCCGCCCCAAACCCCACCGGCACGCCGGCAGCCATCGAACCGCCGCCAACACTGACCGAGACCGCGGCGGCTTCACCCACAGCGCTCCCGAGCTCCACTCCAACGCCCAGCCTGACCCCGCTGGCTTCGGCCACCCTGCCGGCCGGCGATCCACGGGTGACCCTCGGGAATCCGACCTGGCGCGATGAGTTTGTGACCGGGGCGAACTGGCCGCTTGGCGAGGATAGCTTCACCCGGGCTCAGGTCGTGGACGGCGAGCTGGTCTTGACCGGCCTGACGACAACCGACGGCTGGCGGCTGACCTGGCCGGTCGTAAAAGACTTCTATCTTGAAATGACCGCCGAGACCGGGACCTGCTCCGGGTCCGACCATTACGGGTTGATCGCCCGGGTCCCGGACCTGCATGAGGCGAACCGGGGATACCTGTTCGGCGTCACGTGTGATGGACGCTACTCACTACGGGCCTGGGACGGCGAGAACATGACGAATCTCGTGCGGCCCACGGCCGGGGCGAGCATCCTGGCCGGCTCCGAGCAGGTCAACCGAGTCGGCTTGTTAGCGACCGGTGACCAACTGATCCTCTACGTAAATGGGGCGCGGCTCACCGAGATCGAGGATTCCAGGTTCTCCGAGGAAGGCTCCTTTGGTGTGTTCGTCGGCGCCCGCCAGACCTCCAACTTCACGATTCACGTAAGCGAGATCGCCTACTGGGAGAACCCTTAGGCCGAGCCGTGATATGAGCGAGCGCTTCATCTCCAGAGATTTCGTTGGTAAGCGGAGGGAAGCCGCGGCGGGGGACCGGGTGCCGCCCGGCCAGCACGCAGTGGACGACTTTCCGGTGCTTTCCGCCGGACCCACTCCGCGGACCGATCTCGCCAAGTGGTCCTTCAGCCTCGAGGGCGAGCTGGCCAAGCCGGCTCGTTGGTCTTGGGAAGAATTCGTGGCGCTCCCGGCGCAAGAGTTCACCGTCGACATTCACTGCGTGACCAAGTGGACGAAACTCGATACCCGTTGGAAAGGGGTGAGCGTCGACACCCTCTTGGAGCAAGTCGCGCTGAGTACCAAGGCCGGGTACGTTACGGCCTTCAGTGACGGAGGCTATACGACAAACCTGCCCCTGCCGGATGTCATTAATGGCCAGGCGTTCATCGGCTATGAATTCGACGGCCGGCCGCTGGCGCCGGAGCACGGCGGACCCGCCCGACTCGTCGTGCCGCACTTGTATTTCTGGAAGAGCGCCAAGTGGGTCCGCGGGCTGCGCCTGATGGAAAAAGACAAACGCGGTTTCTGGGAATCGTTGGGCTACAACAACCATGGAGATCCCTGGAAGGAAGAGCGGTATGCCGGGGATTGAGCGCTCATGAAACGACTGCTCGAGTGGCAGCTCGCGACGGTTAAGTCAATCCGGGAGGAGACTTACCGGACGAAGACGCTGGCTCTCTCCTTGCCCGCCTGGGTCGCCCATCGGCCGGGTCAGCATTACGATGTCCGCCTGACCGCGCCGGACGGTTATCAGGCCCAGCGGAGCTACTCCATCGCTTCCGAGCCGGAGCGAACCGGCGAGATCGACCTCACCGTCGAACGGCTGGCGGAGGGCGAGGTCTCCACCTATCTTCACGATGTGCTGGCCCCCGGCGACCGGATCGAGGTGCGAGGCCCGATCGGAGGTTACTTTGTCTGGGAGGCCAGCCTGGGCGGCCCGCTGCTGCTTGTTGCCGGCGGATCGGGAGTGGTGCCGTTGATGTCAATGGTGCGCCATCGGCGGGCGGCCGGCTCGAACGTCACCACCCATCTGCTCTACAGTTCCCGGACGCCAGAGGATGTGATTTACGCCGATGAGCTGCGGGGATTGCAGCAGAGCGAAGACGGATTGCGAGTCATCCAGACCTTCACCCGAACGCAGCCGCCAAATTGGACCGGCTACGCCCGGCGGATCGACACGGCGATGCTCAAAGAGGTCGCGGCCCCGCTGGGTCGCCGGGCCCAGGCGTTTATCTGCGGACCGACCCTGCTGGTGGAGGCTGCGGCGGACGGGCTGGTCGAGGCCGGCCTGTCGCCGGAGCGAATCAAGACCGAGCGTTTCGGTCCCAGCGGCGGCACGGCTTGAAAAGGAGTCCATCTATGGAAGACCCCTTGGATCATGTCCGCGAAAACATGCTGGATGGGAACTCGGCCGCGGGTGTGCTTGAAGAGATCTTCGGCGAGGAGATGACTGCCAGCCCGACCGAGTGCGACAACTGCGGCCGGGAGGGCGAGTTGGGCAGTCTGCTCACCTTCACTCAGGCGCCCGGACTGGTGCTCCGTTGTCCGGCCTGCAGCGAAGTGATGCTGCGGGTCGTGCAGACCCCCGATCACACGTACCTGGATCTCCGCGGGACGGTGTACTTGAGGCTCGCGCGGCCCGCGGTCGGTGGCCGTATGCCGACTTGACCAGGCTATTAGGAGCTCGGCCGGGCGGCCAGCTCTAAAGTGGTGGTTTGGGTCGTGCCAGCTCGCAGGATAGACAGGGTTACCTGCTGACCGACCTCGGTGCTGCGGGCCAAGAAGGCGACCAGGTCTTCAAAGTTGTCGATGGCCTGCCCGTCGATGGCCGTGATCACATCCCCGCCGACTCGGAACAACCGGCCGTTGATCGTGAGCTCTTGGTTGCTGCCTCGCAGATCGGCCTGATCGGCCGGACCTCCCGGCACGATGTCTATGATCAACGCCCCCTGCTGGTCAGCGTTCAGGTTCATGGCCTGCGTCAGATCGGGAGTCAGGCTGCCTCCGCTGATGCCTAGCCAGGTGTGCTCGTAGCGACCGTTTGCGATCAGGGCCGGCACAACCCGCTTGACAATGTCGGACGGAATGGCAAAGCCGACTCCCGCCGAGGCCCGAACCGGCGAGGCAATCGCGGCGGTCACCCCAATCAGTTGCCCCTGGTCATCGACCAGCACGCCGCCCGAGTTTCCCGGATTGATCGGAGCATCGGTCTGGATGATGTCCGGGATGGTGTAGCTGAGTTGCCCGGAGCCGGACGGCTCGACCGGCAGCACCCGCCCGACCGCACTGACGATACCTACCGTCATCGTGTTTTCGAGGGCAAAGGGGTTGCCGATAGCGATCGCAATTTGGCCAACTTTTACCTCAGTGGAACTGGCGAGCTCAACTGGACGCAGCCGGGCTGCCGGAAGGTCGACTTTGATAACCGCCAGATCGCTGTCGGCATCCGCCCCGACCAACTCGGCTGAGCGGACGGTGCCGTCGGAGAAGGTCACCTGGATGCTGTCCGAACCATCCACGACATGGTTGTTAGTGACGATGTGCCCCAGGGTGTCCCACACGAACCCGGAACCCGCGCCTTGGCCGACCTGGATGCTGACGACAGCCGGGCTTACGAGCTGATAGATCTGTTCGAGGGTGCTCTCGTAGTCCTGCAGCGTTCCGATGGTCGGCAGTGCGTTTGGAATCACGACCTCGCCCGGCGAGGGTGCAGTGTTCAGGATCGATGGAATGCTGATCGCGCTGCACGCGCTGGCGGCGAGCAGAGCCACCCCACTCGCCAAGAAAAGTACCGAACGGTGTTTCATGCTGACCTCCTTGGACCTGAACTCAGGTCAGGAATCCGCAACCATGAAACACTTTACCGCCCTCCGGCCGTCGGAATCTTTACCGGAGGCTTAGGACTTGCTAATGGCGAGATTAATACCTAGAGCTCCACGGGCTCGAGTTCACTTCATCGCGGCCTGCATCAGTTCAATCGCCTGCCGCTCGATCTCGCTGACCCTCAAGACTTGCTCGGCCAACCGCTCCCGCAGCGCGGTCGCGCCTTCGGCGGATAACGGAAACTTCTTATCGATGCCGGCCCGAATTTAGGCCAGCCGGGAACTGATTTTCTTTCGCTCCTCCGGCGCCGCCTCGCCCTTATTGATGAAGAGATCCCGCTTGCGGATCAGCAACTGCCGGGTCTCTTTGAACAAGGGAACCTCATCGGGCAGCAGTGCTTCCGCCAACGCCTGCCAGGCGGCGCTGCTGGCCCGGAACTGCTCGCCCGCGGCCTTGAGTTTCGGCTTGCGAAGGATGAAGGCGGCCTCGTCCAAGAAATCGGCGTACAGCTTGCGGTCGTCCACCTGATTGGAAGGAAAGGTGCAGGCCCAGCCGAAGGCGCCCGGCTGATGCTCGCTGCCGGCCAGGGCGGCGTACATGCGGCTGCCCGGCGCCAACAGGCGTTCCCAACTCTGCGGGTTGCGGGTGTTGGTCAGCATGTTGGCCCACTTCTGATAGGCGGCGAACCCGAAGTTGTCTCGGGTTCCCTTCGGCGGCGGCTCGGTGAATAACTCGATGCACTGCCAGATGCCCTTCTGGATGGCGCCGGGCAGCCTTTTCGGGTCGGGGGCGCCGAGCGCCAGAACTCGGAACCTGTCTTTTTTCACTCGGGCCCTGGCCCGCGCCAATTCGTCCATGGTGGCGGTGAGCGGTTTGCCCGAACGATCGGCGATGTAGGCCTTCCCATCTTCGTAGCCATAAACGAGAATTGGCAGCATCCCCCAGATGGCTTGGTCGGCGGCGGGGGAGTTGTAGGGCAAACTGAAGGCGTCCGCCCACACGATCGCCGGACGGCCGCTCTCCAGCACCTCGATCAGGTTTCGCTCCCCCTTCTTGGGATCGCTGGTCTGGAAGAGGTCTTGCGGGATCGCCAGCCGTTCCAGCAGGGTCTGTAGCGGGTCAAAGGTGTTGCGGGAGAGAAGCGCCACGTGCGGGTCGTGACCTTTGTAATCGAACACAAAGTACCCGAAGGCCGCGCCGCCGCTGATGCCGAGCAGCAGAGCCTCCGAATAGGGCTGCTTGGTCTGCGGCACCCGGACCCCGGCGTACGCTAAGGCATTGCTCACCGAGCCGGTCTCCCAGTGCCGTCCGGCGAACTGGGTGTACTTGGGGAGGATAGGCACGTCCGTTCTCCTTTCAGGTAATATCTGCGGCGATTATAGAGAAATCCCGTGCCCGGTGAGCAAAATAGAGACATACTCTCGGCTTTGATCCGGACGGCAACCAGGTCAAGCTTTGGCGGCTGACCGGTGAATAGCACCGTCCGGGTGGCTGCGGCGGCGCTCGGTTATGACTGAGCGTACGAACCCCCCGGGAGCAGGCCGCCATGCCGTGCCTTGAGAAGGTGAGGAAGAATGAAACTGCGCGTCGGTGATCCCTGGATGTCCTCAAAGGCCTACTCCCACACTCTCAAATCCCTGTCCATCAACCTGCTCGTCGCGCAGATCGAGCGCGCCCTCGCGTTTCAACGCGAAGTGCTTGGCGTCAGCGTCGTCTATTCCGACCCCGACTTCGCGGTCTGTTCGGGATACGGGACCGAGTGGATGCTGCACGCCGACCATACCTACGACAAGCATGCGATGGGCCGGACGGTCGCGCCCGGTATTCCGCGCGGGTCCGGCGTCGAACTGCGATTGCACGGTTGTGACCCGGACCAGGCGGAGGCCGCAGCCAGGCGGCTCGGCCACGAAGTCCTGGTCCCCACGACCGACAAGGGTCACGGCATGCGAGAGGTCTACCTGCGCGACCCGGACGGATACATCTGGGTCCCGGATGTAGCAATCTGAGGGCGGCGGTGAAACAACCGATCTCGAAAACAAAGCTGCTGCAGGCGGCTACCCGCAGCCAATGGCGCGCATGGCTAAAGCGCAATCACAAATCGAAGCTGGAAAAATTTGCAGGCCTTCTCGCCGAGTTATTTGCGGATACGGGTGGCCTACATTGGTGGCGCCCGGAGGCGACCGGCTGAGTTCAAGAAGCGGCTGGCGCACTTCATTAAGCGGACCGAGCAGAACAAGCAGTTCGGCTTTGGCGGGATCGACAAGTACTTCTAGGGACCAGGGCCCCCAACGCGGTAGACTTCCTCGTATAGGAGTGGATCAGATGACTGCACCAAGAATTCGAGCTGACTACGAAGTGTTGAGGCAAGTCCAGCAGCAGTTCAAGCAGCAATCCGGGGCGTGTGGTCAGAGTTTGCGCAAGATGCAGCAGGCAAAGGACGCCCTCGAGGGGGGCGACTGGATAGGGGAGGGGGCGAAGGCGTTCTACCGCGAGATGAACTCGGAGGTTTTGCCGAGCTGGGCGCGGTTGGTCGCCGCGTTGGATAGCGCGGCTCAGAGCGCGTCGAAGATGAGCCAACTCATCCAGCAAGCCGAGGACGAGGCGGCAAGGTTGCTCAAACTTGGGGGGAGGACGGCTGCCGCTTCCGGAACGGGGGGAAGCACGACTGCCGAAGCGACGACTGGGGCGATCAACTTTGGCACCAATGCCGACCAAGCCGCAGTCTCGGACCACTCACGCCAAGTCTTGCAAGACATCATGAAATCCGCCAAGCTTGAAAGCGTCACGATTACCAGTACTGCGCGGACGCCCGAGCGGCAGGCCATTGCGATGTACAACAACATCGAGTCGGAGGGGGTAGCGAACCAGAAGGAGCTTTATAGCTCCTACGGCGATCAAGTAATCGACGTTTACGTGGCCGAGAAAGCAGCCGGCAGGTCGCAGGCCGAAATCATCAGCGCGATGGAGGCTAAGATCAACGAGTTGGGGCCGAGCAATGTGTCGAAGCACCTGGCGGACCCCAGCACGATCAACGCGATCGATATTGACCCCGGAAAGATCGCAGATCGAGACGCCTTCGAAAAGGCGGTCGAGGCGGATCCCAGAGTGTCCAAGTTCCTCACACCGTCGAAGAATGATCCGGCCTACCACTTAGAGATTCCCCAGCCGGAAAAGTAGGCCATCGAGGAGCACTTCCCGATGGCCGGCGCTTCGAAACCTATCGGCGTGTATCTTGAGATAGGGAAGACCAGGACCTTCGCCGGGGCCTTGGACTGGCCCGGCTGGTGCCGCAGCGGACGGGACGAAGCCGCTGCGCTCGAGACTCTATTAGAGTACGCACCCCGCTATACGCGGGTGCTTCGTCAGGCTCGGCTCGGGTTTCGGGCACCAAAGGATGCTTCCGACTTCGTTGTTCGTGAGCGGCTAGCAGGCAACGCTACAACTGATTTTGGTGCGCCCGACATGCCGACCGCGCACGACTCGGATCCGATCGAGGATCCCGAACTGCGCCGGTTTCAGGCGGTGCTCAAGGCCAGCTGGCGGACCTTCGACTCGGCGGTGGTGGCTGCCAAGGGGAAAGTGCTGCGCAAGGGACCGCGGGGCGGCGGCCGGGAGCTGGATGAGATCGTCCGGCACCTGCTCGAGGCCGACTCGGCCTATCTGGCCCGGCTTGGCATCCGCTTTAGATTTGCAGAGGGGGACGATCCGCAACAGGAACTTGGTCGAACTCGGCAAGCCATTCTCCAGGCCCTCTCGTCAGCCTCGTCCGGCGGCACCCCGAAGCAGGGGCCGCGGGGTGGTCTCCGCTGGACACCGCGCCGATTCGTTCGGCGGGTAGCCTGGCACGTGCTGGATCACGCCTGGGAAATCGAGGACCGCATTCGCTAGGTTTTGTCGACCCTCGGCAGTTCGCAGACCCATTCGGCGCCTTGTAGCAGGTACAATCAAACTTTTGGGGACGCGGGAACGACTGCGCGACCTGCAGCCCTGAAATCCGTAGATTGAAGGACAGAGGCGGTTGAGAGATGAGTGAGAGCCCGCCTGGCAGCGACATGCTGATCCGGGTCGAGAACGTCGTCAAAGACTACGAAGGC
>CAYHSI010000078.1:1955-8570 GCA_964359225.1 uncultured Anaerolineaceae bacterium | reverse complement strand
GGTCGTGCCGCGCAGCCGGCTAGGGTCGATGTGCTGGCGTTGGCCCACTGCGACATACATCGCCAGGAGAATGGCGGCCGGCGCGTTGATGGTCATGCTGGTGGACACTTGATCCAGCGGGATTCCCTCGAACAACAGTTCCAGATCGTCCAGGCAGCTGATCGACACCCCGACTCTCCCAACCTCACCGGCGGCGAGCGGGTCATCGGCGTCGTAACCGATCTGAGTGGGGAGGTCGAATGCGACCGACAGACCGCTCTGACCCTGCCCTAGCAGATAGCAGAAGCGCTGGTTAGTCTCCCGGGCGCTGGCGAACCCAGCGTACTGACGCATCGTCCAGAGCCGGCCGCGGTACATCGTGGGATGAACGCCGCGGGTGTACGGTTCCTGGCCTGGGAAGCCGACCTTCTCCAGGTAGTCAGCAGCAGAGTGTTCGGGCAGATAGACTCGCTGCAGGCCGATCTGGGAGGGAGTCTCGAATTGGCTCTGCCGTTCCGGCAAATCTTTGCTGGCTTGGGCGACGACCTCCGCTTCCCAGCGCTGGGAGGCCGACCTCAGCTCATCCTCCTTCATGTCAAGCTGAGCAGAATCTGATTCTGCTCGACATTGTCCCCGGTCCCCACCCGGATCCGGCCCACGGTTCCCGCCCGGGGCGCCTTGAGCTCGTTCTGCATCTTCATCGACTCCAGGATCACTAGGTTTTGTCCGTGCTCGACTGCCTGACCTTCTTCAACTGGAATAGCAACCACCAGGCCCGGCATCGGAGCAGTCAGGCTGTACTCGCCTTCCTGAACCAGTGCGCCCGAGGTGCTCTCCCGCAGCCGCCGTTGGCGTTCGTCTTCGACGGTGACGACGAAGAGATGGCCGCGCAGCAGCACTTCGATGTTCTGGTCTGCGCTCGAGACGTTGGCTTCAAAAGACTCTCCGTCCAGCAGGAGTGAGTAGACCGGCTGGTCGGCCACCGATTGAAAGTCGACCGCCAGCAATTGCCCATCCGCCAGGATCTGGCCCTCGGCGTTGATCTCGATTTCGAAAGTCCGGTCGCCAATCGTGGCGAGGTACTTCATCGGGGCGATCCATCATCAAGTGCGCCGAGCTTGGCTGGCGAGGGTGGTTGCATGGGCTCAGCAATCTCAGCGATGCATCCGTTCCCAGCGCCCCACCCATTTCCAGTTGCTCGTGTCGCGTTCGCTCCGGCGCACGATTTGGGCAGCCAGTTGGGTCTCACGGTGGGTGACTAGAGTGGCCAGTACTGCCGCGATCAGGGGCATTTTCCCTTCGACCTGCCCCGGCTGTTCGAGCTGGAATCGCTCTTCCACGAACCGGGTGTCAAACTGACCGCCTATAAAGCGGTGCGAGTCGAGCAGTTGCTGGTGAAATGGGATGTTGGTCCGGACGCCCAGGATTCGGAACTCCTCCAGCGCCCGGCGCATTCGCAGGATGGCCTCGCCCCGAGTTTCGCCCCAGCAGATCAGCTTGGAGATCAGGGAGTCGTAGTAAGGCGTGATTTTGAAGCCGGCGTACACCCCGGTATCTACCCGGACGCCTGGGCCGCTGGGTGGAATCACCGAGGTGAGCTGGCCGGTGCTCGGGCGAAAGCTGTTGTGAGGATCCTCAGCATTGATCCGGCACTCCAGCGCCCAGCCATTGAGCTGGATTTGATCCTGGCTGTAGCGCAGACGGCGCCCGCGAGCAATTCGGATTTGCTCCCGGACGATGTCCACCCCGGTTACCATCTCGGTGACCGGGTGTTCGACCTGCAGCCGGGTGTTCATCTCCAGGAAATAAAAGTTGCGATCGGCGTCAACCAGGAATTCGATGGTCCCCGCGTTCAGGTAGTCGACCGAGCGGGCGGCCCGGCAGGCGAGCTCACCCATCCGACTCCGCAGCTCATCGTCCATGAATGGGGAGGGGGCTTCTTCCAACAGCTTCTGGTGGCGGCGCTGGAGCGAACACTCGCGTTCGCCTAGATGGATCACGTTGCCATAGCTGTCGGCCATGATCTGAAACTCGATGTGGCGGGCCTCCGAAATCAACTTTTCCAGATAGACATTTCCGTCCCCAAACGCGGCCTCCGCCTCCCGCCGGGCGGCGGCCAGCAGCCCGGGCATCTCTTGCAGGTGATCCACCTCGCGCATTCCCTTGCCCCCGCCTCCGGCGGTGGCTTTGATCAACAAGGGGAATCCGATCTGCGGCGCGATCGCCAGCAGCTCTTCGTCCCGCAGATTGCCCTCTCCTTCAGTGCCGGGGACGACCGGAATGCCGGCGGCTGCCACGGTCGCCCGGGCGACGGCCTTATCGCCCATTGCCGCAATCGCGGACGGGCGGGGACCGATGAAGACCAATCCGGCCTCTTGTACCGCCTGAGCGAAGTCATCCCGCTCCGCCAAAAAACCATAGCCGGGATGAATCGCGCCTGCTCCGGATCGCTTGGCGATCTCGATGATCTTGTCGCCGCGCAGATAGGAGTCGCGGGAAGCCGGCGGGCCAAGCAGGTAGGCCTCGTCGGACTGGCGTACATGCAGCGCGGACCGATCGACCTCGGAGTAAACCGCCACGGTTTTGAGACCCAGCTCGCGGCAGGCCCGGATGATCCGAACTGCAATCTCACCCCGGTTAGCGATCAAAACCTTATTGAACATTCGAGAGACTCCGATCCTGCCCCTTAGGACGGCGAAACACGTTTCGCAGCCCTGGCCACAGCGCCCAGATCAGCAGCGCGACGGGCAGCGCCTTGCCTACGAAGTATATCCACGACCCGACTAGAACGCTCAGCATCGGCAACTGAACGATGCCCCAGGCCCACCACGGCACGGCCATCACCAGGATGAGCACGGCCGAGGGGAGTGGAAAATACGGGCTAGAAAGCGCAGTCCCGGCCAAGACCGCGACCAATTTGCGCTCCCGCGACCCAGGAAGGGCAAGGATCAACGGCCAGATCAGGAAGATCCAGTTGCCCACTTGTGGCCAGAACGAGAGATTGCGGGACAGCAGGACCAGGTGGTCGATGTCGCCCAATTCGGCGAGCCAGCCCGGAATCCAGAAGCCCGAAGTCAGAAAGGAGACGAACAAGACGGCCCCGGGGACCACGAGCGACTTGAATCGGGAGGGGGACCACCACCACAGGGCGAGGCAGGCCGGAACCGCCAGCTGCGGTTTGAGGCAAGCCAGGATTAGACCGGCGCCGGTGAGCACTGGTCGATCCCGCCGCGAGGCCCACCAGGCCAGCCCCAAACCGCCCGCAACCAGACCGTCGAGCTGCCCATAGAAAAGGATCCAGGCGAATGCGAACGAGGCGAACACCATCCAGTGCACCCCCCCAAAGGCCCGAACGGCGAAGTAGAGGCCGGCAATGCTGGCGAGCGAGAGGGCTAAATAAGCGACCGGCTCGGTGAGCCGGCCAAGCAGGGAGAACAGCCAATGGGCGTAAGCCGGGTAGCGCAGAATCTCATTCTGCTCGCGGAACAGTTCGAGATCCAAGTGCCATTCGGGGTGGGGGGCGAAGAAGACCAACAGACCGAGCGCCACTCCCAGTGACCAAGGAAAATTCGAGTAAGCAGCTAACTTGGCCCGAGCGGTTGCCTTAAAGCGGGATATTGCCATGCTTCTTGGCAGGGTTGGAATCTCGCTTGTTCGAGAGCATCTCGAGGGCGTTGATCAAGTTCGGTCGGGTGAAACGCGGCTCGATGACGTCGTCGATGTAACCCCGCGAGGCGCTAATGTACGGATGAGCGAATTTTGTCCGGTATTCCGCCACCAGCTCGGCTTTGCGCTTGTCCGGATCTTCCGCTTCAGCGAGTTCCTTGCGGAAGATGATGCTTACGGCTCCCTCGGGCCCCATCACCGCGATCTCGGCGGTCGGCCAGGCCAGGTTCAAGTCGCCCCGGATGTGCTTCGAGGACATTACGCAGTAAGCGCCCCCGTAGGCCTTGCGGGTGACCACGGTCAACTTAGGGACAGTGGCTTCGCAGTACGCGTACAGCAACTTGGCGCCGCTGCGGATGATGCCACCGTGTTCCTGGGTGGTACCCGGCAGGAAACCGGGCACATCGACGAAAGTGACCAGGGGGATATTGAAGGCGTCGCAGAATCGGACGAACCGGGCGGCCTTGACCGAGGCATTGATATCCAGTACTCCGGCCAGCACCGCCGGCTGATTGGCGACGATCCCGACACTGTGACCTCCCATCCGGGCGAACCCGACCACGATGTTCTGGGCGAAGGCCTCGTGGATTTCCAGGAAAGACCCGCCATCGATCACCAAGCGGACGACCTCGCGAATGTCGTATGGTTTGCTCGGATCGTCCGGCACAATTGTGTCAAGTGCCACCTCGGTCCGCAAGCGGTCATCGGTCGAAGGAACGAACGGGGGGTCTTCCATGTTGTTCTGCGGCAGGTACGACATCAGCACCCGAATCATGTAGAGACAATCTGCTTCCGAGGCCGCCACATAATGGCAGACCCCGGAGGTGCCCGCATGCACATCGGCCCCGCCCAGCTCTTCGAAGTCGACCTCCTCATGAGTCACTGATCGCACGACCTCGGGTCCGGTGACAAACATGTAGGACGATTTGCGCGCCATGAAAATGAAGTCGGTCAGGGCGGGCGAGTACACTGCTCCTCCGGCGGTTGGTCCCAGAATGGCGCTGATCTGTGGAATCACGCCCGAGGCCAGGGTGTTGCGGAGAAAAATCTCGGCATAGCCGCCGAGCGAAACAACTCCCTCTTGAATCCGAGCACCGCCCGAATCGTTAATCCCAATCAAGGGTGCGCCGTTCTTGATGGCCATATCCATAATCTTGACGATCTTTTCCGCGTGCACCTCACCCAGGCTGCCGCCGAAGACCGTGAAGTCTTGAGAGAACACGTAGGTCAGCCGGCCCTCGATAGTCCCCCAACCGGTGACGACGCTGTCACTCAGATACTTGCGCTCGTCTAGACCGAAATCCTGCGTGCGGTGAGTGACAAACATGTCGGTCTCGCGGAAGGAGCCCTTGTCAAGCAGCAGTTCCAGGCGCTCGCGGGCGGTGAGCCGACCCCGTTGGTGCTGAGCATCAATTCGTTCGGCCCCTCCGGCTTGGCGAGCCTGACTGCGGAGGTGCTCCAGGTTCCCGTGATTGGTATCTCGATTCATGAGCGATTCTCCTGAAAGTATTCACGCACATTGGGCCGGCTCAAGATCACCGCCACCGATGCGACGGCCAGAGCCGTGAAGAGTGCAGCCAAAGGCCAGCGGTCCCGGGTGTATTCAGAACGAGTGAGCAAAAAGCGGTCGGCCCAGTACCAACCCAGCACGACCAGTCCGCCAACTCGCAGCAGACCCACCGCACTCCGCCTGCCCAGGAAGGCGAGCATGGCGGTCAACCCTCCCCAAGCAGCCCAGAGGGCATTGCGCCCCAAGAGATATGCCTTCGGAACCGAGTACGGGAGTTCCGGCAGGGTCAGGCCGGCCAGCCACCCGCTGAGAGTGAAGACCGCTAGGGTTAACACTCCCAAGCTGAGCCAAGTTACGAGCAGCGGTCTGCGCCTGCCAGGTCGGCCGTGATGGGTCATCCAACCGCAAGTGTAATCTTGCCCCGCTGTTCCCCGGCCTCCATTCGGGCAAAGGCCGCCGCGGCCTCGGCCAACGGGAACGCCCGGTCGAGCACCGGCCGCAATCTGCCCTGGAAGAGCAGGCCCATCACGGTTGCGAATTCACTTCGAGTCCCCATGGTTGAGCCTAAGATGGAAAGGTGTTTGCCGAAAATCAGGCGGTTATCGAGGGCGAATTCCGCCCCGCCGCTGTTGCCCACGGTGAGGATCCGGCCTCCTTTACGGGCCGCCCGCAAGCTGAGCGACAGAGTCGGGGCACCGACGTTGTCTACGACAACGTCGACCCCGCGGCGACCGTGAGCCAGGTAAGCCTGCTTGGACCAATCCTCGTTGCTAGACCGGTCGATGACCAAGTCAGCGCCCAGGCCTTCCGCGATCGAGAGCTTCTCCGGATTCGACCCAACCACCAACACCGTAGCGCCGGCCAGCTTTGCGATCTGTATGCTGGCGGTGTTGACTCCGCCGGACGCCCCGACCACGAGCACAACTTCACCCGGCCGTACTCTTCCGCGGGTGATAAGCGAGTGCCAGGCGGTCAGAAATACCAGCGCGGCTGCCGCCGCTGCGGCTGGCGGGAATTCGGCCGGAATTTTCAGCAGGTTCTGCTGCGGCAGCGCGATCCGCTCGCGAAAAGTCCCCCAGACATGCTCGCCGAGCAGTCGCCACTGGCGACACTGATTGTCCAATCCGGCGAGGCAGGCTTCGCACTCCCCGTCGCTCAGGTTGGGGTAGACCACGACCGGATCTCCGACTGCAAACTGAGTGACTCCCTCCCCAAGTTCGACAACCCGGCCGGCGCCATCGCATCCCGGAACGTGGGGCAGCTCGAGCTTGATACCGGACCAACCATTCCGAGTCAACAGGTCGACATGGTTCAGGGAGACGTGTTCCACAGCCACCAGCACTTCTCCGGCAGTCGGCCGCGGATCGGGCAGCTCCCCATATTCCAGAACTTCGCTGCCGCCGTGCTTGCGGAAGAACACGCCCCTCATGGGTTGTACCTTCCAGCCCCTAATTCCAAGG
>CAYHSI010000078.1:488-1945 GCA_964359225.1 uncultured Anaerolineaceae bacterium | reverse complement strand
AGGGTTAGGTGGGAAGACGTGGATGAAATCCAAGGACGGTGATTGGGCGTAGATCCCGAAATAGAAGTACAAGTCGGTCGCAATGATGATCGCCAGTGCCAGCAGAGCCCAGCGCAGCCTTCCGAAGCCGGCAAGCGCCTCGAGCGGGGAGGCGACCAACCAACAGATCGCGGGGATCGCGACCGCATAATGGTTGCTGGCTGGCAAGGCCTCGAGCAGGAATCCCCCAAAGAACATCGTGAGTGCCAGCCAGAACACTGGCACCAGTTCTCTCCGATGGATCTGCCAGAAGACACCCGCCAGCAGCAGCGGGACTGCCAGCCCGATCACCAGTGGCACTCCCGGGCGATAGAAGCCGGCCCCCTCCGGAATCGCGGTGAAGCTGAGCAGGGTCCAGATGAATTGTTGTGGCACGGAAGGCAAGAAACCGGCAGGAGTCCCGGCGAGCTCGGCTGCAAAGGGATCCCAGAGCAAACCGGAAGTCAGCCGGTTGAAGAAGATTTCCGGACTGCGAGCCGCGAAGACGGCCAGCGGTCCCGCCACCACCGCAGCCATCCCGATCAACCGGCCCAGATGGGTAACCAGCCGGGCGTCGTCGCGTTCCTCTCGCCACAATCTAATCACCAGGTACCCAAGGAGAAAGATCCCGATTCGACTGCCGGCGTAGAAATATTGAGAAAGCCCGAGCGCCAGGCCGGCGAGGGTTGCTCCGGCGGGCCGGTTCCGCTTCCATCCCCAGACAAACAGCGCCAGGATCGAGGGGACCCACAAGGTGTCCCAGATGTTGTTCAACCCGATCCTGGACCAGTGAATGTGGAAGTGGTAGGTCGCCATGAGGACGGCGGCCAGGTAGGCGGCCTTTCGACTGTGCAGCAGAGAGACCAGGGCAAAGGTCGCCACGACGGCCAGCGAGCCCGCCAATACGCTGCTCATTCGAAGGCCGGCGATGCTCTCCCCGAATACCGCGAGCGAAGCCCGGGCCAAGTAGAAGTACAGGGCAGGTTGGGCACTGTGCCCGGTGACGAATGGCGAAATCGTTTCATGGATCGGAGGAAACACGTATTGAAGGGCAAAATCGGCTGCGCCCCATTCGTCGACGTGGAATCCTCCGGGGATGGTCTCGAGTGAAATCAGTCGAAGCAATACCGCGAGTACGACCACTCCAAGAACCCAGCGATCCCTTGGATCGATCTGGGACTTCAGCGGTCCAAGGGGAAGCAGGGCGAACAGTGAGACGCTCACACACGCGATCCAGGCCCAGAGCAGCCACGGCTGAACCAGCATGTAATTATCGGCGGAGACGTACCCCAAACTCAGAACCGTGAGGAAACAAGCCAGGACCGCGACGGCCCGCAGCAGGCTCGGCTCGCTGCCCAGCATCCCGGCGGCCAACCGGGCCAGCCTGCGCGCGGTGGCCGTGCTGGAAGAGATCGAAGCCTTAATCGCGAGCATCCAGC
>CAYHSI010000078.1:0-478 GCA_964359225.1 uncultured Anaerolineaceae bacterium | reverse complement strand
GATTCTCGGAGGCGGTGAGGGAGTTGCGTCCGGGGGAGGGGCCTCGGCCGCTGACGCCGGGGAGGGTGGGGTTTTCGCCCGGCGGACGGCGCGCCATGCCCAGAGCACGGCCAGATCGAGTCCGATGGCTGCCAGGCCGGCCGCAACGAAGAGGATCAAACCCTCGGTGCCACTCATCTGACTAGGACTCCGGGTCCCTCCCAGAGGATCGGCCGAATCATCCGATCCATGATTGCCAAGTCCGGCTCGTCTTTCCCCCTACCCACGATGCGGGCTAGACAGTATGGGTCAAACCAGCGTATCCGGCAATCCACTAGTGGTGCCAGCGGTCCAAGGGCATTATTTGTGAAAAATGGAGCAAACCGAAGTCTGGGCAGAGTCAGGTGCTGGCGTGGCCACTCCGCCTGGCGAGGATTGCCAGGCCGCTAGCGAAGTCCCAGCTCCTGGCGAGAGATGACCAGCCGCTGAATCTCGCTCG
>CAYHSI010000077.1:0-8628 GCA_964359225.1 uncultured Anaerolineaceae bacterium | reverse complement strand
GCGCTCTCCGGCACGCGCAACCACAGCTCGCCCAAGGCCATCGCGGCAACCGCGTCGGTCGATCCGACGCCCGTCCCGAAGGCTCCTAGGGCGCCGTAGGTGCAGGTGTGCGAATCCGCTCCGGCAATCAGGTCTCCGGGCGAGATCAATCCCTGCTCGGGAAGCAGAATGTGCTGGATGCCTGCCCGCCCGACATCATAGAAACGGATCCCGTGCTTGCGGGCGAACTCGCGGCAGCGCTTCACGATCTCGGCGCTCTGGATGTCTTTGGCCGGCGTAAAGTGATCCATTACGAAAACGACCTTCTGCGGGTCGAGGATCTTGCCTTCCCGCAACTTCTCGAACTCCTCCACGATCAGCACCCCCGACAGCTCTGAGGCGAGCACCAGGTCGACCCGGGCGTTGATGAACTCCCCGGGACGGACCTCTTTCTCACCGCAGTGAGCCGCAAGAATCTTCTCGGCCAGCGTCATGCCCATGGGTTGCACCTATCCACTAGACCGTCCGACCCGAGGCCCGGGCTGGGCGGGGATGAGGAATTCGAGGTCGCTGTCGGTGACCGTGGTCTGACCCATCCCGAGCCTCAACCGCATCACCCGGATCATCCGCTGGATCTCTTCCTCAGAGAGGATGCGGTCCGAACGCTTGGCGGCGGCCAGAATCTTCTCGATGAACGCCGGATGGGGATCGATCCCGTGCTTGGACAGCCAAGTCCGAACGTTGTGCTCTCCAGACATCGGCCCGATCTCGATGCCCTGCTCTCGTCCAACCATACTGGCCGGGACCCCGCAGTAAACCCGATCGGCAAGCCAGATATCCTCTTTGCCCAAGGCCTTAGCGACCGCCGCGGCGTGCACACCGGTTGCCGTGCGGAAGGAATCCGCCCCGACCACGGGGTAGTTGAACGGGATCGGGACACCACAGGCCTCGGAGACGACTCGACAGTATTCCGGCAGACTGGTGAGGTTGCGGTCCGAGAACCCGGCCAAGTTCAAGTTGACCAGCAGGATTTCCATTGGAGTGTTGCCGCTGCGCTCGCCCACTCCCAACGCGCAGGCGTGCACTCGGTCGGCCCCGGAATCGATGGCTGCCAGCGAGTTGGCGATGTCCAGCCCGCGGTCGCGGTGTCCATGCCAATCGATTCCAACGCTGGGATCCACCTCATCCACCACACCGCGCAGGAATCGGATGAGCGCCCGCACACCTTCGGGTGTGGCATGCCCGACCGTGTCGGCCGCGCAGATGCGATGGGCGCCGGCGCGGATTGCGCACTGGTAGAGCTGCCGCAGCGCGTCAGGATGGGCACGGGTTGTGTCCTCGGTGACGAACATGACTGGAAGGCCGTGGGAAACCGCAAGTGCGACCGATGCCTCGGTGAGTTTCAGGAGCATCGAGATGTCCCAGCCCTCGGCATACTGCCGAATCGGGCTCGAGCCGATGAAGAGGGCGGCTTCAATGGGAATCCCGGCTGCTTGCGAGGCCTCGACGATGGGAAGGATGTCCGACTCCAAGGTGCGAGCGGCGCTTTGTGGGACCATGCGCAGACCCTGTCGGGCGATCTCGCGCGCCAGGACCATAACGTCCTGCTGGAACCGCCCCCCTGCTCCGCACAGCCCGAGATCGGCGCAATCCACTCCGATCTCGTGCATCAGGTACAGCAGATACACTTTCTCCTGGATGTGGGGATGCGTGATGGAGGGCGATTGGAGCCCATCGCGCAGGGTCTCGTCGGAGACGAGCACCGGCCGCGCCGGGCTCGGCACACCCGCCAGTTCGTTCCAGTGGTAGATCAGTTCCGATCCCTCATGCTCGTTCACAGTGCCCTCCTTTCGCCGGGCCGAAGCCCAGCCGCGGCCCGATTGGGCGCGGGCGAACATCGTTCTTCACCATCAGGGTCGAACCATAGTTTCGCGCTCAGGGTGGGAGAGCAGCTCCCTCCCGGCCGAGAAGGCTTTGAGGTTGGCCTCACGATACTTCTCGGGCAGTCGTTCGGCCAATGTCTCCAGCCAGACCTCCAAGGGGAGCTCGAGCATTCGTGAAAGTGCGCCGAGCATGATCACATTCGCCATGCGGCCATCGCCCAGATCCCTGGCCAGTTGGGAGGCTGGCAGTGCGATGACCCAGAGGCCTTTTTGCTGCAAGAATTCGAGCGCGTGGTGCGGGTATTTCTGCTCGGCTTCTGGAACCGAAGCGGGAACGATCTCATGATCGTTCACCAGCAAGACGCCAATCGGCAGGCTGTCATCCGTATGGTTTGATCGAGCCTCCGCCCGCACGAAGTGTGCGAAGCGGAGTGCCTCCAGTTTCTCCAATCCGACGACCACATCGGCCTGGCCGGGCATGACCAGCGGGGAGTGCACCAGTTGCCCAAACCGGACGTGGCTCTCGACCCCGCCGCCGCGCTGCGACACGCCATGCACCTCGGTCTGCTTGGCATCGTGTCCGGCACGGATCGCGGCGCGGGCAGTGAGCTCGGCGATCAGCAGCACACCCTGTCCACCCACTCCGGCGAAAATCAGGCTGGTAGTCTCAGCCACCAGCTCACCCCTTTACTTCGGCAATTGGGTTCACGGGCGCGCCGTCGCTTCGCATGTTCAGCGGCAGAATGGCATCTACCGGGCAGACCTGCACGCACACCGTGCAAGCCGTGCACTCTAAGGCATCAATGGTCGGGAAACCTTGCGCCGTCCGGGTGATGGCGGGACACCAGACCTTGAAGCAGGCATCGCACTGGGTGCAGAGGGCCTCGTCCACGAAGTAGGGGTAGGCGCCTCGCTCTTCCAAACGCATCTCGGGCAGGCGCACGCACGGTCCACGGGCGATGATCACGGCCGGCCCTTCGTGGGCCAGCCCGGTCCGCACTGCGCGGCCGACCTCCCTCCGCTGCCAGGTGTCCACGATTTCCACCTGACGCACTCCCGCTGCCCGGACGAGGGCCTCTAGGTCCAACTTGGGAGCAGGCTTCCCCTTGAGCGTCTTTCCGGCTGAGGGGTGCGGCTGCCCACCGGTCATCCCCGTCGTGGAGTTGTCCAGGATCACGAGCGTGAGCGAGCTGCCGTTGTAGACGGCATCGATGAGCGAAGGGATGCCGGCGTGGATAAACGTCGAATCGCCGATCACCGCCACGGTCCGCTCGTGTCCGGCGCGCTCCAACCCGAAGGCGGTCCCGATGCTGGCGCCCATGCAGAATGTGGTGTGGGAGGCTTCGTAGGGAGGCAGCGCCCCCATCGTGTAACAGCCGATGTCCCCGGCGACCGTCACCTTGAGCTGCCTCAAAACGTCGAAGACCGTCCGGTGGCCGCATCCGATACAGAACATGGGTGGCCGTGGGAGCACATTGATCTCGCGGCCCAGTTCGGGCGGGGCGGGGACATCCATTCCGGCGCCGGCCGCGATTCTCTCGGGGCTGTACTCGCCAATCACGCCGAAGACGTCCTTGCCGACGAGGTTGCGTGCGCCTAACCCGGACAGCTGCTCTTCGATAAAAGGTTCTCCCTCCTCTACGACATAGATCGTGTCGTGAGCCTGGCAGAACTCCCACAGGGCCCGGGAGGGCAGGGGGTGGGTCATGCCCAGGCGGAAGATTGAGGCCTGCGGCAGCACCTCGCGCACATACTGATATGCGATTCCGGACGTGACTACCCCGATCGAGCCCGGTTGGGGTGCCTCGCTGGCGGTCCCGGATCGCCACTCGACTCGGTTGAGGGCGTAAGTCTCGGCGAATTCGCCGAGGGTCTCCATCTTCTTTTCGACCTCTGGGCGCCGCAGCCGCCGGTAAATGGGCACGGAGTAGCGGCGTGGGTCCGGCTGGAATGCGGCCTGCTGCGGTTGAATCCGCTCCCCGAGCTCTACCAGCCCCTTGTGGTGGGCGAGGCGAGTGGTCGTGCGCATCATCACCGGCGTCGAGAAGCGCTCTGAGAGCTGCATAGCGTGGACGACGAAGTCCTTGCACTCCTGGGCGTCGGAGGGCTCAATCACCGGCACCTTGGCCATCCGTGCCAGATAACGGTTGTCCTGCTCGTTCTGGGACGAATGCATCCCCGGGTCGTCCGCTGACACCACGACGAACCCGGCATCGGTGCCCGCGTACGGGAACACCATGAAGGGATCCGCGGCGACGTTGAGGCCCACCATCTTCATCGTCACCATCACCCGCAGCCCACCGATAGCCGCGCCCATGCCTTCCTCGAAGGCAACTTTCTCATTGGCCGACCACTGCGCGTCGACCTCCGGGTAGTGGGCTAACGTCTCGAGGATTTCCGTACTCGGCGTGCCAGGGTAACCCGAGGCGAATCTCACCCCGGCCTCCCATGCCCCGCGGGCGATCGCCTCGTTGCCGGAGAGGAACTCCTTCATGGGCGCACCTCGACACCGAGGATCTGAGCTGCGTTGCGCCAGAGGATCTTTTCCATGGTCGTGTCCTTGAGCGGCAGGGTATAGATGGCTTCGACATTTCGGCGAATGTAGGGGTTGCCCGGCCAATCGGATCCGTACACGACTTTGTCAGCCAGCTTCTCCAGGTCCGGGAAATACTCGAGCAGCTTCTTGCCCGGCAGTCCTGAGATCTCGAGGTAGACATTTTCGTGCCGACGCGCCATCCAGAAGGCCTGGCCATACCAGAACGGTCTGCCGGAGTGAGCCATCAGGATGGTCAGGTTCGGGAAGTCGATGGCCACGTCGTCAAGATGTAGCGGATCGCCGTACTTGATCCGGGCCCCCTTGAACACGGACGATCCGGTGTGGACCAGCATCGGCACGCCCAGCTCCTGCGCTTTCGAGTAGAGCGGGTACATGCGCGGGTCATTCACGTAATGGTGCTGGTACACCGGGTAGACCTTGAAGCCGCGGAACCCAAGCTCTTTCACCAACCTCTCTAGCTCGGCCCCCAGGTCATTCACGAGGAAGGGGTTGACACTGGCGAAAGGGATCAGCCGGCCACGCGGGCCGACCGGAGGGTCGGGAAGAGCATTGGCCTGCGCGCACAGCTGCGCCACGAACTCGTTCGGCGCGACGCCGGTGGTGATCGGGCAGACCTCGGCCAGCGCCACCGCCCAGTCGATATCGTGTTCCTGCAGGAACGGCCGGAACGCCTCGGGCGTCACCACCCGGTCGATCATCGCGGTTACATCCCCCTCAAACTGATCCTGCATGAATTCAAGCACCCACGGGTGCTCGTGTTCGGATCGCGAGACGTGTACGTGGGCATCAATCACCCTCATGGAATCACCACCGAGCGGATCCCTTCGCCGCGCCGCAGACTGTCCAAGGCTGCCTCGACCTGCTCCAGCGGGAACCGGGCCGTGACCAGCTCGGCCACCCGAATACGGCCCTGCACCGCCATCTCGATTACCCGGGGGTAATCTACAGCCCGACATCCCAGTGAGCCGAGCACCTCGATCTCTCGGAACATCACCCGACCGCCATCCAACGCCATAGGTTTTGATGCGTAACCCACGAGGACCAGGCGCCCCCCGGTCCGCACCGAAGCCAGCGCCTGTTCCTGAGTGGCCGGATTCCCAATGGCCTCAAAAGCAACGTCGACGCCGCCCGCGGTGAGCCGGCGCACCTCCTTATCGACCCGGTCAACTGCATTCGGGTTCAGGGTCGTCGCCGCGCCCAGGGTTCGAGCCATCTCCAACTTGTGATCGAGCAGGTCTACCGCGATCACCTGAGCCCCTACGGCCGCGGCGATCTGAACCAGGTTCAGCCCGATTCCGCCGCAACCGAAGACTGCCACCGCATCGCCCGCCTGCACTCGCCCCCGACGGACCACGGCGTGGTAGGGAGTCGTGGTCGCATCGGCGATGATCGCCCCTTCGACCAGTGGGATTCCCTCCGGCAACGGGATCGCGTCTTTCGCTGGCGCGAGCACATACTCGGCGTAGCCGCCGTCGACATGATTGCCAAACATGACCATGTTCTCGCAGATGTTCTCGCGTCCTTCCCGGCACATCCGACAATACCCGCATCCGTACACCGCCGGCAGCAGCACCCGATCGCCCTCCTGCCAGCCGTCGGCCGACTCTCCCGCCGCCGCGACGGTCCCCGAAATCTCATGACCCAGGATCAGCGGGGGTTTCTTGAACGTCGGAACCCCATGGTCCAGGTAGTGCAGGTCCGTGTGGCACACGCCACAGGCTGCAACCTTGACCAGGATTTGCTGAGGGCCCGGCTGCGGAGTAGGCAGCTCTCGGAGCGAGAGCGGTTGCCCAGGGCCGAGGAACACCGCGGCTTTCATCGATCGGTCCATACCGGCGGCCGCTTCTCCAGGAAGGCCGCCAGCCCTTCCTGGGCGTCCTGGGTGGCCATCAACTCCTCCAAATACAGTCTTTCCACCGCCTTCAGGCCGACCCACTCGTCTGTGCCAAGCCGCACCGCCCGCTTGCAGGCGCGCAGGGCGGCCGCGCTCAGCGCGGTCAGATCGTTGATGACGATTTCGACGGTCGCCTCGAATTGGTCGGCGGGGACGAGCCGGTTGATCAGGCCCATTTCAAAGGCTTTAGTCGCGTCGATAGTGGTTCCCATCATCAGCAGCTCGGCTGCCCGGCGGCCTCCGATTTGGCGTGGCAACCGAAGTGCCGCGACCGGTGCGATAACGCCCAACTTGATCTCCGGCTGTCCGAAGCGGGCCAGCTCGGACGCAACCACCAGATCGCAGCAAGACACAAGTTCAAAGCCTCCACCTAACGCGCTCCCCTGGACCGCCGCGAGGGTCGGCGCAGGGAATTCGGCCAACGATACGCAGGTTTGATCGAAGAGCGGGATCATTTCCCCGACCTTCTCTGCGGTGTGATCCGCCACATCGACCCCGGCGCAGAAAACCGTTCCCTCCGCTCTCAGGACCAGCGCTTTCAGCCTCTGCTCGGCGGCGGCCTGCTTCACAATCGAGAGCAACTCCCGCAGCATGGCGATGCTCAGAATGTTGAGGGGCGGGCGATCAAGTGTGAGCCTGCCGACTCCGTCCTCAATGTTCCAATGCACGAATTCGGAATCGTTCACTCGTTCACTTCTTTCGCACCACGATCTGGCACAGCGAATCGCCGGCAGCCAGGCAGCGCAGCTCATCCGATTCGACCGGGACTCCAAAGACGGTGGCACCCAACCCTCCAAATACCCCTCGCAAGAGGTGACACACACCCGAGCGCGACTCCGCTGCGTAGGCCCCGGCGAAGGGCGAACCGGTCACCTGAACTTCGAGAGACTGTGCATCTCTGTCCCACCGAACCAGGCGCAGCTGTCCCCATCCAAGCTCGCCTCCCATCCGGCACATGAACTCGACCGCTTCCCGATCGCTCAACCCGAGGGTCTCCATGTACTTCCGACCCGAGAGCTGGCCGCCCGCGAATCCACCTGAATACAGCAGCTCTCCGGTGCGCTCGGCGCCCAGCTCCGCCTCCACGGCGCGCTGGAATTGGGCGAGGGTCTCCGGGCGGATAAGCAAATATCGCACCTCTTTGAAATTCAGGGCGCCGGAGGCTGCGTCCCATGCGAGCTCTGCCAGGACAGAGTTATCCATCGTCATTCTTCACTTGGTGCTCTGGTCTCCGCCAGCCCCTGGCACTGCCTCGGGCGCCTGCACGCCGTAGTCATCCCGCGCTCTCTTCTGGGTCACCTTTCCATCCCGAACGTCCTTCAGCACCAGGCTCGGGTCTCGTTCGCTCGGATCGCCATATCCGCCGGCGCCCGGCAGGCGCAGCGATACCACGTCGCCTGCCTGGAGCGTGTCGAGTCCTTTCGATTTCATAACTCGCTCGCCCGGAGTGCCGGGATTGAGAACGAACTGCCCCGGCGCCCCGGGCTTGCCGCCGAACAGGCCGAACGGCGCGAACCGCTGGCGGTCTCCATAGCGGGCCCAGGTGATCTCATCTTGCAGGAGCCGAATGTCCCGTCGCAGCCCGAGGGCGCCGCGGTACTTCCCCGGGCCGCCTGAATCCGGAATGAACTCATACCGCTCGATGCGGAAGGGATATTCCATTTCGACGGCTTCCACCGGCGTGTTCTTAAAGCGTGCCAGATGAGAATCCTGGCCGTCGCGGCCGTCTTTGCTCGGGCGCGCCCCCGCCCCGCCGCCCGGAATGTCGATGTAGACGAAGCGTTTACCTGACGACGGGTGGAATCCCGAAAATCCGCAGTTCGTGATTTGTCCGTGGCTTCCAGCCATCACCCGATCTGGAACGGCCTGGGAGAGGGCGAGCAGCATGGCTTCGGTGATCTTCTGCGACGTGTTCGTGCGTGCTCCGACCGCCGCCGGCATCCTTGGATTGACGATCAAACCCTCCTCGGCGTGGATCGTAAATGGTCGGTAGCAGCCAGAGTTTGGCGCGACGTGCGGATCGATCACCGCGATCAAGGCGTAGTACACGGCAGCGTGCACCGTGGCGATCGGGCAGTTGATATTGCCCTTGACCTGTTTGGAGGATCCGTCAAAATCGACCGTTACTGCATCTCCTCGCTTGTGGATGTTGACCTGCAGCCTGATCGGCTCGTCGCTGAAGCCGTCATCGTCGATCCAATCCACACCGGAGTAGGTCCCGTCGGGAATGGCCCGAAGCGCAGCCCGAATCCGCGCCTCCGATCCGTCCAGCAGCATCTGCAGGCACTTCTCCATGACCGAGGGTCCATACTTGG
>CAYHSI010000076.1:0-8633 GCA_964359225.1 uncultured Anaerolineaceae bacterium | reverse complement strand
GCCGCCGGCTTCATCGGCGAGTTTCATGATCCAGCCACCATGGACCGCTCCCCGAAGATTGGCGAATTGAGGTTGCATGAGCTGGCTGAGGGTGACCCGCGAGGCGCTCACCGGTTTGGAGGGGTTGGGGGTCAATCCATGTCCTGCTTGAATTCGCCGTGATCGGCGGTCGTGAGCCACTGGATATCCTCCTCAAAAATATCCATGATCTCGTAGGGAAGTTCGGCCATCATCGGCGGGAGCGGGACCGTAGCCGGAGGGCGGATCTTCCCCGGTGCGGGGGGGGAGTTGCGCCGATCCAACTTCTTTTCCAGGACCCGCTTGCGCAAGATGCGCGGTTCGGCGGTGATCCACCCCGCATAGATGCCATCGATGTTGTAGACCTGCTTTTCGGTGGTCACCCAGCCGATCCATTCGCCCATGGTGTTGTAGAGGTAGGGGAACACCATCAAGGCGGCCCAGTCGCCGCGAGTGGTGTAAATTGGAATGGGTTTGCGGGTGGGGGCCAATTGACTACCTGACTACTGATTATACAAGCCTGGGGCGCCGGCACCGATTACGACCGGCTTTCAGCTCAGCCGGCATCCGAGTAGGTCCACACTCGATTGGCTCCGAAGTTCCAAAACAACACCACGATAACCGCACCTGCCAGCGCCAGATTGGATCCCAGGGCAATCGCTTCAATTGAAAAGCCAAACTTGGGGAGGATCGGCAGCACCCGTTTTGCGAGGCCGATCATGCCCGGTTCGGCCAGCACAAAGATTGGGGTGCGTATAGCCAAGCCGACCAAATTTACTAGCGCGAACTGAGTCGCCTGCCGGCGCCAATCCTTGCTGCGTGAGTCCGGATAGGTCCAGAATCGATTCCAGAAGAAGTTGCTGGTGAGCGCCGCGCTGAAGGAGAGGGCCTGGGCGAGGATCGCTGGAATCCCGAGGCCGCCCCGAAACAGATTGAAGGCGCCGAAATCGACGACCGCCCCGATGGTGCCGACGATCGCGAACTTCGTGAAACGGGTGAATTCGCGTCGGGCACGCTCCCTCACAATCGCCTCCGGAAATCCTCGATTGTCCGCTGCAACCCGTCCTCCAAATCGATTCGCGGCTCCCATTCGAGTAGCTCTTTGGCACGGCTGATATCCGGCCTGCGCTGTTGCGGATCGGCGGGGCCGCGCCGTTCAGCGAGCAGCTGGACGCCCGCCCGGCTGCCCGTCAGCCTGAGGACGGTCTCTGCCAATTCGCGCACGGTGATTTCATGCGGGTTGCCCAAATTCAGCGGGTCGTGGACCGGGGTGAGCATCAGGCGGGAGAGCCCCTCGATCAGATCGTCGACAAAGCAGAAGCTCCGGGTCTGTTGTCCATCGCCATAGATCGTGAGCGGCTGGTTGGCGAGAGCCTGGCAGAGGAAATTCGGCACTACTCGTCCGTCATCCAGCCGCATCCGGGGTCCGTAGGTGTTGAACACCCGGGCGATCCGGGTGTCGAGTCCATGGTATCGGTGGTAGGCGGTAGTGATCGCTTCGGCGAATCGCTTGGCTTCGTCGTACATCGAGCGCGGACCCACCGGATCAACGTGCCCCCAGTAGTCCTCGCGCTGTGGATGTACCTGCGGGTCGCCGTAGACCTCGGAAGTGGAGGTGAGCAGAAAAATTGCCTGATTGGCCCGGGCAAGCCCGAGGGCATTGTGGGTGCCCAAGGCCCCGACCTTGAGGGTTTGGATTGGGAGTTGAGGATACCCATAAGGCGAGGCGGGATTGGGGCTGGCAGGCGAGGCCAGATGCCAGATAAGGTCGACCTTGCCGGGCACCTCTATGAAGTTTGAAACGTCGTGTCGAATATGGCTAAAGCGTTGGTGGCCGGCAAGATGGGCGATATTCTCGGCCTGCCCAGTCACCAGGTTGTCGATGGCGATGACTTCGTGCCCATCGGCCAGCAGGCGGTCGCACAGATGCGATCCAATGAAACCGGCCCCCCCGGTTACGACGACTCGCACTCGATGTGGTCCTCTGCCGCGGCTTCCATCACGGGTTCCAATCGAAGGCGATGGTCAGCCCATCGCCGGTGAGAGGCTGCCCGCTGCCGCCGGCCACATCGACGACCCAGAGATCACCGCGATAGACCAGGGCTAACCTGGCACCGCTTGGCGACCAGGCGGCGGGGGCCAGTTCCGCTTGGCCAATCCCAGGGTCACCTTCCGGCGGGAAGATTGCTCGAAGGTTGCTCCCGTCGCGGTCCATGACCATCAAACGGTATGCACTGAGTTCGCTCTTGAGCGGGCTCAGGGCCTGGAGGAAGGCAACCTGGCCGGAAATCTCTCCGCTATCCAGGATTTGGACAGGCGAGGCCGAGGGATAGGCAAACATCCCGGTGCGACCAACCAGGGAGATTTCCGCACCGCCGGGCCAGTTCACCGCGATCAGGTCAAAGATCGGCGAAGACCCCGGCTCCTCGAAGCCCAGCGGTGATCCGTGGTCCACCAGATAAAGGGTGCGGCTGTTGGACCCCCAGGCTACGCCCGGCACCCAGGCCCAATCGCTGCCGGTCAGGTACGGGGTCAGCGGAAAGAGCGGCTCGAAGCCCGGCTCGCGCGAGTCGATCAGGCCCACTTCGTCCGGCCGGGCATAGGCGAGGTGAACGCCGTCGGGAGCCCAGGCGAATGAGGTTCCCCACCATCCATAAAGGCCTCCCGGATTGGAGGGGAGCAGCGATTCCCTATCCACGATCCGCCCAGCCGGGCTCAGCGTCAACAGCACCAGGTCATTGTTGGCCTGCCAGCCCGGGGGCGAGGGACGCGGTTCGACGGTCGAATAGGCCAGCACGGAACCTTCTGGGTCGGGGGACCAGTCGGCAAAGTGCACCACGTTGCGCGCACTCGTGTCGATCGCTGCCGCGGTTGGATCCTCAAGGTCGATCACCCAGAGGGAATTGAAGTCAGTTTCGTTCTCCACCTCACCCCGGGTGAACGCCAGCCAGCGGCCATCCGGAGAAAGACTGAAGACCTGGCCATCCAGATCACCCGACACGACCACCGGCCGCCGATTGGCGGAATTACCTTCAATGAGCCAAGCGTTGCCGCCGGACAGGTAGGCCAGGGTCCCTTCGAGGCTGAGCGGTGAGTGAGCGGCTTGGGCTCCTACCATGATGATCTCGGGCATCGGTTCCTGCGACACGCTGCGCAGAAATATCTGGCGTGAAATCAGCTCGCCCTCTTCTTCGAGCACCCGATAGGTGATCTCCTCAAGTCCATTTGAGCCGGCCTGCAAGAGCCGGGTCTCCCCCTCGGGCAGCCCCTCGTTGCGGACGGTCTGCCTGGCGAACGGCAGAACTTGCGATTCCACTTCGAAGCGTTCGATCCGCCGCCACAGCCTAACCTGTGCGCCGTCTGTGAGCACGGCATAGACTGCCGGCTCAACCCGGTCGAGCTCACCCATCTGAATTCCGGCCTGTTCGACCGCGGCCTGAACCGTGGATCCGGCGGGAAGGTTGACTTCCAGCTGGTCACCGTCTACCGCGATGCTGACCAGGATCGTCCCCGCGGTGGCCTTCGGACCGACGCAGGCAGTGAGCAGAAGGAACAAGAGAGTGGTGAGAGTCCGTCTCATTGTGGAGCGGATGTCCCGTTGGTATAATCGCCCGCTACCGAAGCTCGCCGACAATCGCGGCTTCCCCATCGGCAATGGCGAGCGATGTGATTCGGATCCCCGTGGCCAGAGAACCGAGTTTGCCAGTGAAGGCCTCGGTAAGCAAATCCGAGAGACCTTGTTTCAGCATCTCGGGGATCGGAACTGGACCGACTTCGGCGGTCGTGATATTGAAGGCCAGGACACCCTCGGGATCAACCAGCGGTTGAATACTCAACAGAGCGCTCGCCTCTAGTGGTCCGGCGCTTGCGACTCCAAAGATCTGGATCTCTCCTGCCTGGAGCCGGACCTGTGGCCCTTTCAGGAGTGGGTTTTGGGCCTCCGCCATTCGGGCTGCAAGGAACGCAGTCAGCTCTCGTTCGGTGATGACTACCCTCACCCGGCCGTCAATCGGATCGGCCTCGAATGCCGCCCGCCAATTCTCTTCCAGCTGCAGCGCTTCGAGAGTCGAGACCTGGATAGGATCCGAGGGTGGGCTGGGACCTCCGACATTGATCTGGCAGGCCAAGCCGGCCAAGATCAGACAGAGCGCTGAAAGGCCAAGGCGCAGCCGGGGTATGCGAGCAGGTTTCGCCTCGAATGGGCTCATGGGCTTGAAAAACGGGGCGGGATTATAGCATGCAGGGAAATTCGGAGCCGCTTCGGCAACGGCTGGAAGCAGTGCTCCTGGCCGCCCCCGGTCCCGCCAGTCTTGAACAGCTGGCGGCCGCACTGCAGGTCGCGCCAGCCCTAGTGGACCAAGCCCTGGCGGAGCTGGAGGCCGACTACCGCGAGCGTGGGCTGCGCCTGCAGCGCCATCGAGGCCGGGCCCAGCTTACGACGGCCCCCGAGTACGCGGAGGACGTCGAACGATTCTTGCAGCTGGACAGCCGGACCCGGTTAAGCCGGGCGGCAGTTGAGGTGCTGGCCATCATCGGGTATAAGCAGCCGGTGACAAGGCCCGCCATCGATTCCATCCGGGGAGTCAATTCAGATGCCTCACTCAAGACCTTGCTGCGCCATGGCCTGATCGAGGAGATCGGCCGAAGCGGAGGACCCGGTCGGCCAATTCTTTACGGCACCAGCCCGGAGTTCCTTCAGCATTTCGGGCTGAACTCGCTGGATGAGCTCCCGCCGTTAGCGGAACCCGGCCTGGCGGAGGCAAGCTGACCGCTTCAAAACTCCAGAAGCTGATGGCCCAGGCGGGTCATGGTTCGCGACGAGCCTGCGAACAGATCATCCGTGAGGGTCGAGTGACCGTCAACAACCAGCCCGCCGAGATAGGTTTGCGGGCAGACCCGCAAACCGATGTCATTCTGGTTGACGGTCATCGCCTCAACCCGGCCCAGCCGCTCACCTACATCCTGTTCCACAAGCCGGTTGGAGTCCTGTGCTCAGCTCGTTCGCAGGGTGGTTGGCCGACAGTGACTGAGCTGGTCGAATCGCCGGTCCGGCTGTATCCCGTCGGCCGGCTCGATCTGGATAGCGAAGGCCTCGTGCTGCTTACCAACGATGGGGAGCTGGCCAACCAACTCACCCATCCAAGCTGGGGACATGAGAAGGAATACCGGGTTCTGCTCGACCAAGTTCCATCCGAAGATCAGCTCCGGCGGTGGTGTGAGGGGGTTACCCTGCCGGACGCCCGTCGTACCGGCCCGGCTCGGGCCTGGATGGAGGCCGATCCTGGGGATGGGCCCTGGTTGAGAGTCGTACTCACCCAGGGAATGAAGCGCCAGATTCGGGAGACGGCCGGGACCCTCGGCCTGAAAGTCAAGCGACTGATCCGGATTCGATTGGGAACGCTCGGGCTGGGGGATCTCAGCCCGGGGACCTGGCGCGATCTTACCGATCGAGAGATGATTCTGTTGCGGTCCGCAAACGAGAGGTAACGGATGGAACAGGCCATGACGGTTACAGAACCCGCCGGGAGCTGGCTGGAAAAGTTGCCGGCGGTACGAGTGCAGGTCAACTCCGAGAGTTTGATTGCAGCCGGCCTGCTGCTCGCGGCGGTCTTGACCCGCTTCTCGAATCTCGAGACCAGGGTGATGAGCCACGACGAGAGTCTGCACACGTTTTACTCGTGGGAGCTCGAACAGGGCAGAGGCTATCAGCACACGCCGCTCATGCACGGTCCGCTCCAGTTCCATCTGGTGGCGCTCTCCTACTTTCTCTTCGGCGATTCGGACGCCTCTGCCCGGATCCCGGCCGCATTGGCCGGGGTGGCCGCAGTCGGTCTGATATTCGTCTTCCGCCAATGGTTTGGCAGGACCGGAACGCTGGTGACCGCGGGCCTGATCCTCATTTCGCCCTACATGCTCTATTACAGCCGGTATGTTCGTAATGAGGCCACCGTCGTCGTCGAAGCCCTGCTGATGTTTTGGGCGATCTTCCGCTATTACGAGACCCGCCACACCCGCTGGCTGTACTTGCTTGCCCTGGCATTGTCCCTTCACTTCCTGACTAAGGAGACCGCATTTCTCTATGCGGGTCAGGCGCTGCTCTTTCTGGCGGCCCATCTGATCTGGCGTTTGTACCAGGAGCGCTGGAGTTCAGAAACCCGCCGGGCCGTGTTTATGCTGGGAGTGGCCGCTTTGGTCATCGGGACCTCGGTGGCGATGGTGGCCTATTTTCGGGAGCGAGCAGCCGGGACCGGAGTGGCGGCCGAGTCGCTGCAGCCGCTGGACCCCGGGGCTGAGATCGTCTCGGCGGCTGGGCTCTCCCCCGTGATCGCGCTGGCAGGAAGCTTGGCGCTGGTGGGGGGGAGTCTGGTGGGGGCGGTTGTCGTGCGTGAGTTCGGGGCACGACTCAGGCGAGATTTCCCTTCGCTGGACATGCTGCTCATCATTGGAACCCTGACCCTCCCGCAACTGGCGGCCATTCCGGCGAATATCCTGGGATGGGATCCGCTCGCTTTTCAGGATCCGAGCTCGCGGGTGCGGACCTTGGTTGTGGTGCTTGTTTTGGTGCTTATCAGCCTCGGGATCGGCTGGGCCTGGGACATTCGCCGCTGGCTGCCGATCGCGGGCGCCTTCTTCCTACCTTACTTCCTCTTCTACACGACCCTGTTCACTAATAGCGATGGGTTGGCTTCCGGCCTGGTCGGCTCGTTGGGCTATTGGCTGGTGCAGCACGGGGTGGAGCGCGGCAGCCAACCTGCGTATTACTACGCCCTCATTCAGATTCCATTCTACGAATTCCTGCCGGCGATCGGGGCTGGGTTGGCTCTCTGGATGGGGATTGGGTCTTTCGGCCGGCAGAGGAACTCGGCCGAGCGGTCGGACCGATTTCCGGTGATGCTGCTATTCGGCTATTGGGCGGTGACCGCTTTCTTGATCTATTCATTCGCCGGGGAGCGGATGCCCTGGCTCACCGTGCATATCGCGCTGCCACTGATCCTGCTATCCGGCTGGGCCATCGGAAAGTTCATCGATTCAATCGATTGGCGCATGGTCCGGGAAGGTAAGGGTTGGTTGCTCGCACCGCTCGGCTTGGTATTTCTACTCGCCGCGTTGCGCACGGTCGGGACCCTGCTCGGTCCGCAGCCTCCATTTGCGGGAAGTACATTGGAGCAGCTCCGGGCGACCAACACCTTATTCGCCGCGGCTGCGGTCGCGATCGGTACCGGAGTGGCCATCACTGCGTTCGGCCGCCGCTGGCCCGCGGCCGGTCTTCGGAAACTGGGAGGACTGGTCTTTCTCATCATCCTGGCTGGGCTGACCGCCCGAACGGCAGCTCGGGCGGCTTACCTCAACGGAGACAACGCCACCGAGTTCTTAGTGTATGCGCATTCGGCTACCGGGGTGAAGAATGTGATGTCGCAGATCGAGGATCTTTCTCGCCGCACCACCGACGGGCTGGCCATCAAGGTTGCATTCGATGACGATGTCTCCTGGCCGATCAATTGGTACATGCGGAACTACAGCCAGGCCCTGTATTACGGCGCCACCCCGAGCCGTGACTTGCTGAATTACCCGGTGGTCATCGCGGGCGATAATAACTGGGGCAAGATCGATCCGCTATTACAGGATCTTTACCACAGTTTCGAATACATCCGGATGTGGTGGCCGATGCAGGATTACTATGGACTGACCTGGGAACGCTTGGCCAACGCCTTCGGCTCAGCTCAGATGCGCGGAGCGCTATGGCAAATCTGGTTCAACCGAGACTACTCCGAGTACGCGGAAGCCACTGGTCGGGACTACTCGCTGGAGCGATGGACCCCTTCCGACCGGATGAAGCTTTACGTCCGGAAAGACATCGCTGCCTTGATCTGGGATTACGGGATAACCCCGGCCGCGCTTGAAGCGGAACCCTATGTGGATCCGTATGCCGAGAAACTCATCACGCTTGAGGCCGAATCTGTGATTGGCGGGAACGGATCGGCCCTCGGCCAGCTGAGCCGGCCACGCGGAGTGGCCGTCGCTCCGGACGGCAGCCTCTATGTAGCGGATACCTTGAATCACCGCATCCAGCATTTCGATGGGGCGGGGGAGCCGCTTGGTCAGTGGGGGAGCTTCTCCCCGCCCCCCCAGGAGGGAGAAGCGCCACCTCCGGGGACCTTTAACGAACCTTGGGGCGTCGCAGTTGCGCCCGATGGAACCGTGTACGTCACCGATACTTGGAACCACCGGATTCAACATTTCACGGCAACTGGGGAGTTCCTGGGTATGTTTGGCAAGTTCGGCCAAGCTGGCCAGCCTGATGAATTCTGGGGGCCGCGGGGGTTGGCAGTGGACGAGAAGGGGCGATTGTTCGTAGTCGACACGGGCAACAAGCGGGTTGTGATTTTCGATGCCGACGGCCAGCCCCTGGACCAATTCGGCGGATTTGGATTGCAGTTGGGCGGCCTGGACGAACCGGTTGGGGTGGCGATCGATGGCCAGGGGCGAGTCTTCGTGGCGGACACCTGGAATCGGCGGGTGCAAGTCTTCGAAGAGGTCGCAGACTCGGTCTTCAGCGCAGTCGCCGAGTGGCCGATCGATGGATGGCTTGGTCAGTCCCTCGAGAACAAACCGTA
>CAYHSI010000075.1:0-8797 GCA_964359225.1 uncultured Anaerolineaceae bacterium | reverse complement strand
ACCAGGCACGTGGTCGCTGCACGACCTCATTGCCGACACCGAACAGGGAATTTACATGGAGACCAATCGGTCGTGGTCGATCGATGACCGCCGCTACAACTTCCAGTTCGGAACCGAGATCGGCTATGAGATCAAGAACGGCAAGCTCGGCCGGCTGTATCGGAATCCCACCTACACGGGCATCACCCCGGAGTTTTGGAACAGCTGCGACGCAGTTTGTGGCGAACTGGACTGGAGAATGTGGGGAACGCCGAATTGCGGCAAGGGCCAACCCTCCCAGATCGCCCACACTGGACATGGCGCGGCTCCGGCCCGCTTCCGCCGGGTGCAGGTAGGCATCCACCAGTGAGGCAGGCGGGAGCGACTGAATGATTGGCGAAGACCAGGCCCGCCAACTGACGGCCCAAGCGCTCGAGCTGAGCAGCCCGGATCGGGCGGAGGTTGCCCTTAAAGGCGCCACCTCCAAGTTGACCCGGTTCGCGAACAACACGGTTCATCAGAACGTATCCGAATCCGATGCCCGGCTCGGCATCCGCATCATGCAAGGTGAGCGGGTCGGTTCGGCGATCACCAATCGGCTTGAGCCAGATGGGCTGGCCGCCGCGGTCCAGAAGGCCCGGCTGTTCGCCTCCGAGAGCGCAGCTGACCCGCATCTGCCGGCGATCGTTCGCATGGCTATCCTGGCCGGGCTGCAGTCTTTCGACCCGGCCACGGCGGAGCACTCCCCCGACACTCGGGCGGAGGCCGTAGGTGAATTGTGCCGTCGGGCGGCCGGCCTCGGGCTGAATGCCTCGGGCGCCTTCCGGGTCGCCGCCGAGGAAATGTCCGCGGCGAACTCCGAAGGCACTTTCGCCTACCATGCCGGCACGGCGGCGGATTTCCAGACGGTGGTGATGGGCGACGGGAGTTCGGGCTGGGCCCACGCCGCCCATTGGAAGGTCGCCGAGCTCTCGCTGCCTGCACTTGGAGAGGAGGCAATCCGCAAAGCCGTAGAGGGGAAGGGACCCCGCCCCTTCGAGCCCCAGGCGACCACGGTCGTGCTCGACCCCTACGCCACCGCCGACTTGATCTTGATGCTTAATCTCGTAGGGATGGGTGCCCAGTCTCTTATCAAAGGACAGTCGTGGATGGTCGATCGGATCGGGAAGCAGGCGATGAGCGAACAGGTGAACATCTGGGACGATGGCCGGGATCTCGAGGGCCTGCCGCTTCTGTTCGATTACGAAGGAGTGGCAAAGCAGCGGGTGGACATCGTGAAGGGAGGCGTTGTCCAGGGTCCTGTTTTCGACGGCAAGACCGCCAAGCGGCTCGGCGCGGTCAGCACCGGGCATGCCTTGTCCCCGTTCCTGCCGACGCTGGCCCGCGGATTTGGCCCGCTGGCGATGAACTTGCGAATGGCTGCCGGAGATGCGACCACTCAGGAGCTGATTGCCTCCACCGAGCGGGGGCTCTACATTACCCGGTTCCACTACACCCGCCCGGTTCATCCCCGAGATTGTGTGGTAACCGGTATGACCCGGGATGGGGTCTTTGTGATCGAGCACGGCCGGTTAGCCTATCCCATCAAAGACCTGCGATTCACGCAGTCGTATGTCAGCGCACTCAATGAGGTGGAAGGTATCGGGGCCGAAACCCGCCTGCTCTCCGACGATTTTCTTGGCATGAGCGTTCGTGCTCCCGCGATCAAGATCAAGAACTTTCGCTTCACCGGCACGACCGCCTGAGCCCGAGCTCCACCTGCCCTGCGATCGGCCCGCGAGCGCCGTGACTGCCGCTGTGTCATAATTCCCGCCGCGGTCACTCCGCTGGAGGGGAACATGGGATTTGAGACCCCCGGGGACCAGAAACACACCGTTCGGCTGGACATGGGCGAACTCTACCGCCAGGCGGTCGAGCTGGTCGGGCAGCCGACGGCCGACAAGCTTTGGAAAGAAAACCGCTTGGATACCGAAGACAATTGGCCCGGGAAGTGGGCCGTTGCGATGGAGGTCATCGGGCGACTACGGGAGGCCTCGGCCGATCAATAGAAGGCCAATCCTCCAGGTGCAGTGGAAGGACCTGCTCTTCCTGCACTGGGGAGTGGAGCCGGCCCAGCTTCAGCCGTTCATCCCTCCGGGCGCACAGATCGACACTTTTCGCGACCAGGCCTACCTTGGGCTGATTACGCTGACCATGCACAAACTGCGTCCTCGCTTCAGCCCGCCGCTGCCCTGGATCCGCTCGTTCCCTCAAGTCAATCTGCGAACCTATGTACGTGATGAGCACGGCGATCGCGCCGTTTTTTTCCTCCGATTGGAAACGGATCAGCCTCTGGCGGCCTGGCTCGCCCGCCGCTGGTTCGGCCTGCCGTATCACCGATCCAAGGTCAAGCCGGAGCGAGCGGGCTCCGACCTGACGAGGCTCCCGGCTGCTGCCCAAGTGGTAACCCAAGTGGGGCGGTTTGCTTGGCAGCCGAGGGGGCCCGAGTTTGGCGCCGCTCCCGGCTCACTTGAACATTTCCTCACCGAGCGGTACCGGTTGATCGTCTTTCAGGGGCGACTGCGGACAGCCGAGATCCAGCACCCGCCGTTCGCTCTCCGGAAGGCAGACGTATATCGCTGGGACTCCGGTCCGCTGCTTCGAACTGGGATCCCGCTGCCCAGCGGGCCTCCAACGAGCGCGCTGACCGCGGCCGCGACCCTAGTTGGCATTTTCAGTCTGACCCGCTAGGTTTAGGGGTCGGGGACAGGCCGGTCAGCTGCTCGCTGACTTCCCACAGGCGGCGGGCCGCGACGTGGTCGTTCGATGCGGCGGAGGAACGAACTCGCCGCTTGAGGTTGAAGTACTCGCCAGACACCCCGTCAAGTTCGGGTGAACTGGCGAGCCACAGCGGGCCGCTGGCGCCCTCAACTTCCGAGATCGCCATGAACGCGACCGCGAGCGCGGCGAACGGGCGCACCGGCCAGGGCGTGTTTTTCGTGGAAAGCCCGGTGCGCACCAGCCCAGGGTGGACCGCATTGGCCGTGACCCCGGTGCCCGACAACCGGCGAGCCAGCTCCTTGGTAAACAGCACGTTGGCGAGTTTCGATTGGGCATACGGAGCCAAGCCGAATCGGTAACCTCGTCGGTGGCCGAGGTCTTCGAAACGCATTATTCCATCGTAATGGGCTGCGGAAGAGACGTTGACCACTCTGGACGGGGCAGCTGCGATCAATCGGTCCAGCAGCAGCCGGGTCAACAAGAAGTGGCTAAGATGATTCAAGGCGAACGTCATCTCCTGTCCATCATCGGTCAGCCGGCGTTGCATGAAGTATCCGCCGACGTTGTTGACCAACACGTGCAGGACCGGGCGGCGATCCATGAAATCGGCTGCAAAGGAGCGGACCTTGTCATACGTGGCAAGGTCCGCCGTAAGAAAGCCGGCCTCGGCCTCCGGAACTTCGCTAAGAATCCGGCCGACGGCTTGCTGTCCACGGGCCTCGCTGCGGGCGCCCAAGGTTACCGTGGCGCCGAAGCGAGCCAACCCAAGGGCGATCTGGAATCCGATGCCCGACGTCGCGCCGGTTACCAGTGCAACTTTGCCGTTCATCGGCCGGTCGAGCAGGTCCATATCCCGAGAGTTTACCCAAGTCTGGCACTTCAATGCGCTCCGCCCGAGTTCTGCAGCGCTGGCCAGGGAGAGTTGAACTGCGTGCTATCCTAGGGCCCGGCAGGCCAGGAGGCGATCAGATGGCGAAGCATTTTGTGCTGGTGGCGGGCAATATCGGGACGGGCAAGACCTCCCTGGCGGCGAAACTTGGGGAGCGGCTCGGTTGGGAAGCGGCCTATGAATCGGTTGAAGATAATCCGTACTTGGCGGACTTCTACGCCGACATGCCAAGCTGGGCATTTCATCTGCAGGTCTTCTTCCTGGGCCATCGAGCCCGCCAGCATCTCCAGTTCGCGCAGGCGGCAAGATCGGCGATCATCGATCGTTCGATCTACGAGGATGCGGAGATTTTTGCCAAGGCCGCGTTGGAGCTGGGAAGCGTGACTCCCCGCGACTACAGAACGTACCGGCAAGTCTTCGATCTGGTTGTCGGGACGCTTCCGAAACCCGACCTGTTGATCTTCTTAAAGGCCGAGCTGCCGGTCTTGCTGGAGCGGATCGGGGCGCGGGGGCGGGACATGGAGCGTGGGCTTTCGGCCGAGTATCTTGGGCTGCTTGAGCGGCTGTATACCGATTGGATGACGAACTTCGACCTGTGCCCCACGCTGACCATCCGGACGGATGATCTGGACTTTGTCCACGAGCCCCGTCACCTGGCCCTCATCGTCAGCCGAATCCGCGACAAACTGGCCGGCAAGGAAGAGATCGCCTTCCCGACCGAGTAAGGGCCGAGCGGCCTCCATCACGACCCACAATTTACCCACTTTTTACAGTCCCATCAACTGGCCATAGCGCGCATCCGCCATCCTGATCTTCACCACGGAGGTGGATCATGATGAACAGAGTGCGTGTAGCCACAATCAGTATCGTTCTACTCTCGCAGTTGGTTCCGAGCGCCGCGTTCGCCGAGGAAGAGCACCCTGAACGCGAGCGATTTCGGTACGCTGGCGAGATCACCGGGGTGGAGCCTGGCCAAGGCACGTTTAGCATGCTGACCCGTGCCGGCGAGCAGCTGGAGTTTCAGACCAGCGAGCGAACCCACTATCGCGGCCCGGACGGCTCGGTGCAGGGTATCGAGGACCTCGAGCCGGGGATGAAGGCCATGGTCGCCGGGATCAAGAAAGACGGGGTTCTGGAGGCGCTGCTCGTGGCGGCCGGAAATCCAGAAGATCGACCGGAGCGGCCGAGAGTCGATGTGCGCGCCGCAGGCCGAGTCGAATCCAAGGGCGATGGATCGTTCACCCTCATGACCCGTGAAGGCGAGCTGCTCACCTTCGCCGTGACCCAAGACACTCACTACAAGGGAATCGGCAGTTTCGAGGAGTTGGAAGTCGGGATGCAGGCGGCGGTTGGCGCCAAAGAAACCGACGGCGAACTGGTTGCGATCTGGGTCGCGGCCCGGAACGCCCCCGAGGACCGGCCTCGGCCGGAGGATCGGCCGGGCCGAAACCCGGAGGATCGTCCAGACCGCAGACCGGATCAGGCTCCAAATCCAGATGAGCAGGTCTCGGCCTAACCGGTTCACATCAGAGCTAGGGTAGCAAAATGGGGCTGCCAATTGCGGCAGCCCCATTTGAGTTAATGAACCGTTGCTCAGCGGGGAGCTACTTGGCTACCCGCTGCCAGCCCTTCTTGATGACGGCCGCATCCTGCTCCATGACCGGACTCTCGCAGAGAATTCGCCCCTGGCAGTTGAACTCCCGCAGCGCCCTCAGCAGACCATTCAGATCGAAGTCGGACTCTGCCAGCATCAGGTGGTTCCGCTCGCCCTTGGGGCCGTACTGGATGCCCGAGAGATGGATGTGCATTCGCTTCATCGCCCGGGCACCGAGCGCTTTCTTGTAACTCGTGAGTGCGGCGACCCACTCGGGGTATGAGTTCACGGTTCCATCGCCGGCCCTGGCATGCAGGTGGGCGAAGTCGACACACGGAAGGACGCCTTCGATCTCCTTCGCCAACACCAGCGCATCGGGAAGCGTGCCCAACAGGGCGCTCTTGCCCATCGTCTCCGGCCGGAGCATCGCAGGATTGTCGGCGGCCCGCAGCTCATCGATGCAACCCTGCAGCCTAGGGATTGCGACTTCGAGCACCTGATCCGGCGGCAGACCGAAATACGAGCCCGGGTGGAAGATGATGTCGGTCGCGCCGGCCAAGTTGCCGTAGTGGGCGGCGTCCATCAGTCGCTTGCGGCTCTTGGGCCATTCCTCATTAGTTGCGTTCAGATTGATGAAGTAGGGCGCGTGGACGCTGATCGCCACGTCCGCCGCCGCCGCAGCCTCCTTAATCTTCTGGCAGGTCTCCACTTTTACCCGTACCGACTGCACCCATCCAATCTCAAAGGCGTCCAGCCCTAGCTCGCTCAATCGAAGCACGCCGCCAACCGCGCCGCCCGGCTTAGGCGGGGTGGACCGCGGAATGCCAACGGTGCCGAACCTGAAGGCTGCTTTAGCCATATTGGATTGTGCGGCTAACGGGGTTCTTCGCGTCGGAGAGAACCGGTCTTGGGAGTTGCCTCCCGGGGAAGGGCGAAGCGGAAGGTGCTGCCGCTGCCCTCTTTACTCTCCACCCACAATCGTCCGCCGTGCTGTTCGACCACGGTCTTGGCCAAGGCTAGGCCCAATCCGGTTCCTTCGACGGGATTGTTGGGGTCGCGCACCGAGGCCCGGCCGCGGAAGAGATGCTCGAAAACTCGCGGCATCTCCTCCTCCGGAATGCCCGGGCCGTTGTCAGTTACGCTGATGATCGCTTCATCATCGTTCCAGCTGACCTCGACCCGGATCAATCCTTTGGGATCGGTGAACTTGATGGCATTGCTGAGTAAATTGCTCATGACCGAATTCAATCGGTTCGGATCCCCCATGATGAGCAATGACTCTTCCGGTGGCTTGTACTCGATCACGTGCTCCTGAGCCTCGGCCAGCGGGCGCAAATCCTCGATGGCGCGCCGAACCAGGTCATTGATGTTGCAGGGTTCAACGAGGATATTGGCGGTCGACTCGACTCGAATGGTCTCGAGCAGTCCGGTAATCAGATTTGTCATGCTGTCGGTGGCCCGGTGCATCATGTCGAGGGCCTTGCGCTGCTGCTGGCTGAGGGGAGCATCGCTCAGCAGATCGGCGCCGAGCCGGATGGCGTTGAGCGGGTTCTTGAGGTCGTGGGCTGCGGTTCCCAGCAGCTGGGACCGCATCCGGTCGATTTGCTTCAAGGCCGTGATGTCCTGCATAACGACCACCCGGCCCACGTCGGTGACTTCGCTGATCGTCGAGTACATGGTGCGATCGGTGGGGGTAGTCAGTTCGAGGCTGGTAGGCAGCTCGATTGTCTGGCTCATCAGTGCATCGCCGAGCGGGTGGTCGAAGAAAATATCGTCGGCGGGGCGGTCTTTCGCTTTCTCAGCGTTGATCCGGAACGCTTGGGCCGCGGCCTTATTGACCAGGATGATGCGTCCGGCCGGATCCGTGAGTACGACCGCGTCAACGGTCTCCTCAAGGGTCGCTTGCAGGCGGCTCTTTTCTTCCGTCACCCGCTTGCTTTCTTCGGCCACCCGCTGAAACAAGTTCGCGTTGTCGAGAGCGATCGCCGCCCAGGAGGCGACCGAAGACAGCATCTGGGCGTCGGTTTGATTGAAGGCGCCCCGGGGATGGTTAATGGCCTCGATTACGCCGAGCACCTCGCCGCGAGTCTCCAGCGGGACGGCTAAGACCGAGTGGGTGAGCAAGCCAGTCTGGGTGTCAATGGCGTTATGAAACAGCGAATTGGTGCGGACATCGTTGACAATATTCGGTTGCTTGTTGCGTACTACCCAGCCCGCAATGCTCGCTTCCAAACCGATGTCGACATCCCGGATGCGCACATGCCGGCCGCCGCTGGCCTTCAGCCTCAGCTTCTTGCCTTCCTCGTCAAGCAGAAACAGCACGACCGCCTCGACCTGCAGCATTTTCTGGGCATTGGTCATCGAGTTTCGGAGGGCCTTCTCCAGATCGAGGGTCGAGGTCATCTCGCGGCCGATGTCGCCCAGCACTTGCAATTGGCTTGCCCGCGCTTCGGCTGTTTCCAAGTGGATGGCGTCTTGCAGGCCGATGGCCCCAATGTTTACGATCGCCTGGGCCAACTCCATCTCCTGATCGTCGATCTGGCGGCCGGGCTGGTCGTAAAGCACCCGAACCAGGCCAAGCGCTTCACTCGATGCCACCAGCGGAAAGATGGCCGCAGCGCTGAACCCTTCCGACTCGAGCAAGGCGAGGTCTTCACCTGAGCCGGTCGGCGGCCGCAAACTGATCATCGCCGGCTGGAGATCATTAAGCACTTGCTGATGGATCGGATAATCGGGCGGCTGGCTGTGGGAGTCGAGGACCTTGGTGTGGGGAACGGCTTGGCCGAGCGCTTGTTGAAAACGGGTCGTTTGTTCCGTCCCATCCCCCACGACCTGCACTTCACAGATCCCGGCCGAGGTTGCCTTCAACAGGTGGGTCGCCATCTGGCTAACGGCTTCCTGTTGAGTGTGCGATCCGGTGATCATCGCATTGCTGGCTTGATAGAGCCAGGTGAGTTTGTTGAACAGGTAGGTCTGATTGGCGGTCTGGCGGGCGAAGGCGAGAACTTCGGCAGCTCGGGCCGCCAAAACGTCGAGGGTCGAGAGTTCAGCCTGGCCATAGGGTTGGCCGTTTTCGTTAGCCACGAATACCAGCCCGATCGTCTTCCCGCTGGTGAAACAAGGAGCGCAGGCGACGGCGCCGGGAGAAAGCGGGAGCCCCATGGAGCCGCGAGTGCCATCGGTGGTGCTGGCTCGGTGGGTGGTCAGAACCAGGCGGAGCACCGGGTGATCGGGGTTGGAAGACAACCGGCCCAACTCGGCAATTGGGACTCCGGCCGAGGCACGCGGCGTAAAGCCTGTCCCGTTCTCTTCGTATTCATAAAGTGCCGCCCGCTGGGCCCCGAGCAGCTCCTTAGCCATCTTCAAGAGCTCGGCAAGCGCTTCGCTCGGGTTGTAGAAATCGAAGGAGATTGTGGCGGCACGATACAAGCTGTCTTGCATGCCGCGGCCGTCTTCAGTCACGTTCAGTCCCTTTGCGCGCGCGCACCTTCGAGGCTTTGCTCAGGCAATTGATCATTATGTCATAGTCAAAGGTGGCTTGCAATGAGAGCTTTAGGGGGACGAAAACACCCGGC
>CAYHSI010000074.1:0-8878 GCA_964359225.1 uncultured Anaerolineaceae bacterium | reverse complement strand
CGATCGCGACCTCCTCGCCGGAATAGAGATTGGGATCGGGATCGATGATAAACGCCCCGTAGAGGCCCTTGTGGATGTGGCGTTTGAGCGGAAGCGAGTGGCAGTGGTATAGATGGCAACCCATCGGCCGGGCGTCGAACTCGTACACTGTCCGGTCCCCCGGCTCGATCACGCCGGCCCCGACCCCCGGCACCCCGTCCATCGAAGCCGCGTGAATGCCGTGGAAATGGATGGTGTGCGGGTGACTGCCGGCGTTGACGAAGTCGATCCGAATCCGATCGCCTTCGATGACCCTCAAAGACGGACCCGGTACTCGGCCGTTGTACACCCAGGCGGGAAAGAACACCCCCGGCGCCACTTCGATTTCTTTGTCCGAGGCGGTGATCTCGTACTCGCGCAGGGTCTGGCCGCTAGGCAGTGTGCTGACCCGGCCAAAGTCCCAGTCTTTCAGTAGCGCGTGGGGGTCGAAACCGTTCGCGGCGCTGTCCACCGTCCCCACCGTGCCCGCCGGGCCGTGCTCCGAATGGGCGGGCGAGCCCAGCCGGTGGTCGTAAGGCTGGCACGACCCCTCCGGGTCCTTTCGGCCGGCCGCGCCGGCCGCAACCGCCGTCAGACCGCCAGCCAATATCCCCGCTTTGATGAAACCGCGCCGATCCACCGCCCCGGCGCGCTCCGGTTTAGCTGCCATCGTTTGAACTCCCTTTGAAAGGTGAAATTTAAGCGTGCCTAAATTAGGCTTTATTCTAGCCTCCTCTCCGACCACTGTCAATCGCGGCCGTTAATCCGACTGCGGCCGCCACTTTCGCCGTTTGTCAGTCCAGAATCTGGAGGTTCTTCCTCCACGATTGGCCCTGGGGCGGAGTAGGATTGCAGGTAACCCGCCTATGGGTCGGTACCTATCCGTAAGTAAGGAGAGTGGGTGATGATGTGGTATGGCAATGGGTTTCACTGGGGCTGGATGGTCTTTGGCGGCCTGATGATGGTCCTGTTTTGGGGCGGCCTGATCGGGTTGGCGCTCGTGATCGCCCGATCCTTCGGTCGACCAGGATCGCAGAGCTCCGCAAGCGGAGCGCCCGCAGCGGCCAACCCGATTGAGATTCTGAAGGCCCGCTACGCCAGCGGCGAGATTTCCAAGGAGCAGTTCGAGAAGATTCGACGCGACCTCGCGCCCTGAACGCGGCCGTCCAAGGCGTGGATCAGGGCCGCGGGCTGCCCTTGAGCATGACGGGCGCGACTGCTGAGCTTTCCGATTAGACCGGGAGTGGGTGTCTGGCGGCCATGGCGGCGGCGATCGAGTCGTGCGTGCGGATTGCGCCGGCCAGGTCGAAATCAAGCAGCTGGCCGCTCTCAACCACTATCCGGCCGTTGATCACGGAGAGATCAACCCCCTTGGCAGTGCACAAGAGCAGGGCCGCCACCGGGTCGTGGACCGCGCCGCCGGCGAACTCGAGCCGATCCAGCCGGTAGCCGATTAGATCGGCCGCCTTGCCCGGAGCGAGGCTACCGAGGTCTTCCCGCCCGATCACTGCCGCTGAGCCGAGGGTAGCCAGCTCGAGCGCCTCCTGCACCGCGAAGGCCGCCGCCCCCTTCCCCACCCGCTGCAGCAGCAGTGCCATCCGGGTCTCAAGCAGCAGGTCGTTCCCATCATTGGAAGCCGATCCATCCACGGCAATCACAACTTTCACGCCGGCATCCCGCATCTCGCGGATCTTCGCGATTCCAGAGCCGAGCCGCATGTTGGAAGTCGGACAGTGAGCGACGCCGGTTCCGGTCTCGGCCAGCATCTGGATTTCCTCGTCGTTGAGATAGATGGCGTGGGCCCACCAGACCTCCGGCCCGACCCAGCCGAGCCGGCTCATGTATTCGGCCGGCCGGGCCCCAAACTTCTCCAGGCAGAATCGCTCCTCGTCCAGGGTCTCGGCAACGTGGGTATGCAGGCTGACCCGCTCGAACGAGCGGGCCAAGCCGGCCGTCTCGCGCATCAGATCGGCTGTTACCGAGAAGGGAGAGCACGGCGCCAATCCAACCCGCAGCATCGAGTAAGGCTTCGGGTCATGGTAGCGCTCGATCACTCGCCGGCAGTCTTCCAGGATGTCGGCCTCGAGTTCAACCAGGTGATCCGGCGGCAGGCCACCCTTCGATCTCCCCAGGCTCATGGATCCGCGGGTGGGATGGAATCGGATGCCGATTTCCTGAGCGGCCCGAATGGTCGCGTCGAGCGAGCTGTCGTTGGGGTAAATGTAAAGATGGTCGGTCGTCGTGGTACAGCCGCTCAAGACCAGCTCGGCCATCCCGATCCGCGCCGAGGCGTGAACTGCCCGATCGTCCATCTCCCCCCACACCGGATATAGGCGGGTCAGCCAGGCGAAAAGTTCGACGTCCTGGGCGCCCGGCAGAGCTCGGGTGAGGGTCTGGTACAGGTGATGGTGGGTGTTGATCAGGCCAGGCAGGACCAACATCCCCGAGGCGTCGAGGATTCGGTCGGCGCCCGGTGGGAGGCCTTCGCTGGGTCCCACTTGTTCGATGACGTTGTCCCGCACAAACACTCCGCCGCCGGCAATCCGGCTGGACGCCGGATCCATCGTCAGCAGCAGCTCCGCGTTTTTCACGAGCAAGGTGGACATTCGAATGTGGCTACGAACTTGCCTGGGGCCAGAGCTCTCGCTGCAGGGCAGCGCTGAATTCGGCGCCCAGAAACAGGATGATCCCGGTCAGATAGGCCCAGAGGATCAGACCGATAACCGAAGCCAGCGTCCCGTACACCGCACCGAAGTTGGCCAGCCCGGAGGTCAGATACACTCGGAAGCCGAACTGGGCCGCTTCCCACAGCAGGGCCGCCAGCACCGCTCCGGCGAAGGCCGAGACGAAGCGCACCGGCGTATTGGGCAGCCAGCGGTAGATGAACCACAAGAGCAGAATCTCCGCAACTACCCCGATCCCAAGGTCGAGCACGGCGAGCCGCGGATTGTCTTGATCGAGGAATGGCAGCGCCGGCAGTGCACTCACTGCGATCGCGAGGATGAACAGGGTGCCCAGGATCAGCACTCCAAGGAGGCCGCGCAACCGGCGCGACCAGACCGCCCTGCGGGGGGCATTCCAGATCACGTTCAAGCTGGATTCCAGGTGGCTGAACAGCGCCGACGAAGTCCACAGCAAGCCGAGGCCGCCCACCAGGCCGAAGGATCGGCCGTTTCGAAGGGTCTCGTCGATGATCTCTCCAACGAAACGTATACCGGCTGCCGTTGGCAGGGCGCGCTCGAGGTATTCGTCTAGCCGCGGGCGGACCTCGCCCAGGGCAATTACTTCGCTGGCCAGGAAGACCAGGAACAGCAGCAGCGGAAAGAGGGACAGCAGCCCTTGGTAAGCTAGGGCCGCGGCCCGCAGCCCAGCCTCGTTACGGTTGAAGCCCTCCGCCGTGCCACGTACCACCCGCCAGGCCTGCTGAACCAGCTGCGATAGGATCAGCGAAGCCGGCGCCCCGCGGAGCGCGGTCACTCGTTGAACAGCTCGCCGACTGACCGCCCCTCGTGGGCTCGCCGGATGACCTCCCCGAGCATAGGCGCTACCGAAAGCACGGTCATCTTCGGCAAGTGCTTCTCCGGTGGGATATCGACCGTATTGGTCGTCACCAATTCCTTGAGTGGCAGTTTGCGGAGTTTCTCGACGGCCGGGGGAACAAGCAAGGCATGCGCGAAGGAGAGCGAGATCTCGCGGGCTCCGTGTTGTTTGAGCAACTCGACCGCCTCGACCACCGACCCGGCGGTCAGGACCTCGTCGTCGACCAGGATAATGTTACAGCCCTCTACCTCCCCGATCACGGTGGTCGCCCTGGCACGCGGATCCTCCTCCGCCCGGCGTTTCTCGACAAAGGCCAGCGGGGTGCCGAGCTTGGCAGCGAAGTTACGGCCCTTCTTTGCGAAACCCAAGTCGGCGGTGGCAACCACCGTGTTTTTCAGATCGCGCCCCAGGAAGTAATCGCTCAACAGATGAAAGGCGGTGAGAACATCGCCCGGGATCGAGAAGAACCCCTGGATTTGACCGGCGTGCAGGTCAATCGTCATGTAGCGGTCGGCCCCGGCGACCTCAATCATGTCGGCGAGCAGCCGCGCGCCAATCGGAACTCGCGGCTTGTCCTTCTTGTCCGAGCGGGCGTAGGCCATGTACGGGATCACCGCGGTGATCCGCCCGGCTGAATCGCGCTTCAGACAATCAATCATGAGCAACAGCTCCATGATGTTGCGGTGGACCGGAGAGTTGAGGGATTGGATCAGGTAAACGTCTTGCCCGCGCACGCTGCCCCGCAGCCGGGGGAACAAGTTCTCGTTCGCAAACTCGATGAGATCGTATTCGATCAGGGGAAGCGAGAGGTAGTCGGCGATCTCCTGCGCCAGGGCCTGGCTGGCCGAGCCCGCAAACAGTTTGATGTCGCCGTAACCAAACATCCCACCGCGCATTGACTCAGCCCGCCGCAACTGCACCCTCGATCAGCTGCTCAACGACTGCGCCGGGCGAGGCTTCCCGCGCCACCACTTTCCGCAGGGCCTCTTCATAGTAGCCGTCCGGTTGGGCCTTCAGAAAGCTCTCGGCCAGCCGCTCCCGCAGCAGCCGTCCGACCTCCTGATCGACCCGCTCTCGCTCACGGACCAACCATTCTCCCGAGTGTTCCAGGAAGCGACGATGCTCGCCGATCGCGCTCGCCAGCTCCGGGATCCCCTCCCCGGTGGTCGCGCTGGTCAGCAATAGCGGAGGAGTCCAGTTCGACTCTCGGTCTTTGTTTCTGGCCGCCGGTCCCAACTCGAGGGTAGCCCGCAGCGCGGCCAGGGTGGTCTTGGCTCCGGGCAGATCCGATTTGTTCACGACGATGAGGTCGGCGATCTCAAGGATTCCTGCCTTGAGGGCCTGAATCGTGTCCCCCATTCCCGGGGCATCGAGCACCACGACGGTGTGGGCCGCGCCGGCGATGTCGACCTCGGCCTGACCGGAGCCCACCGTTTCGATGAAGACGATTCCAAAGCCGGCCGCATCGAGCGCCGCGACCAGGTTCGAGCTCGTACGGGCCAGGCCCCCGAGCGTTCCCCGATTGGCCATGCTGCGGATAAACACTCCTGGGTCGCCGGAGAGATCGCGCATCCGGATCCGATCCCCCAGGATGGCGCCTCCCGAGAAGGGGCTGCTCGGATCCACTGCGACGATGGCAATTTGCGGCGAGTCGGTTTGGGAACGCAATTCCTGAACCAGCCGATTGACAAGCGCCGACTTGCCGGTCCCCGGCGCACCGGTGATTCCGACTCGGTGGGCCTGGCCGGTGTGACCGTAGAGAGCGGATAAGTCTTGCAGGCCTTCAGGAGTTTCGTTTTCGAGCTGGGTGAGTAAGCGGGCGAGCGCCAGGCGATCGCCGGCCAGAACCGGTGGGACGAGGCTCATCCCTCCGCGGCCCGCAGCTCCTGGGGCTCGACCGCCCGGCTGAAGGCTTCAACGATGGCCGCAGTGCTGGTGCCCGGTCCGAAGACCCCGGCCACCCCCATGGATTTCAGCTTCGGCCGATCCTCGTCGGGGATGATCCCCCCCAACATCACCCGAACCCGCTCCTGCCCCTGCTGCTTGAGCAACTCCATAATTCGAGGCACCAGCGTCAGGTGGGCTCCGGAGAGGATGGAGAGCCCCACGATGTGCACGTCCTCTTGCAGCGCGGCTTCGGCAATCATTTCCGGCGTCTGGCGCAGCCCGGTGTAGATCACTTCCATCCCCGCGTCGCGCAGCGCCCGGGCGATCACCTTGGCCCCGCGATCGTGGCCATCCAATCCGGGTTTGGCGATCAGAACGCGAAGCTTGGGCTGAGCCATGGGATTTTCGGCGAGCGGCGCAGATTATACCCCAGGGGTCCGCTGGAGCGGTTTCCCCGGCCGCAGGCCTCAGCCGATCGGCCGATACAGGCCCATCGCGTCTCGCACCAGGCGCATGGTCTCCTCGGCCTCACGGCGGGCGCGCCGGGTCCCCTCTACGAGCAACTGCTCCACCGTCGAGCGATCGAACTGAGCCCGGCGTTCTCGGATCGGAGTCAGAAACTGATTCAAGGCTAGAACCAGCTTCCGTTTAACCTCCACATCTCCAACCTTGCCCTTCCGATACCGTTCTTGCAGGTCGACCACTTCGGCCTTATCCGGATTGAAGGCATCGTGGTAGGCAAAGACCGGGTTGCCCTCCACCGTGCCGGGGATGTCGGCTGAAACCCTTTTGGGATCGGTGTACATCCGCATCACTTTCGTTTCGACAGTTTTGGGATCGTCGGCCAGGAAGATCGCATTGTTCAGCGACTTGCTCATCTTGGCTTGGCCGTCGGTCCCAACCAAGGTGGGGACCTCTCCGATTAGTGCCTCCGGAATCGGGAAGACCTCGCCGTAGAGACGGTTGAAACGGCGGGCAATCTCACGACTGACCTCCACATGGGCCTCGTTGTCCTTGCCCACCGGGACGAGGGTGGCGCGGGGCAGCAGGATGTCCGCCGCCTGCAGAACGGGATAACCGAGCAAGCCAAAAGGCATCGCCTCGAGGTTCTCGGCCCGCGCCATGTCCTTGAGGCTGGGCAGCCGCTCCAAGCGCGGAACGGTGATCAACATCTCGAAGATCAGGTTCAGCTCGAAAGTCTCCGGGACCCCGGACTGAACGAAAATCACGCTGCGCTCCGGGTCGATCCCGACCGCCAGGTAATCGAGCACTATCTCCCGAACGTATGCCCCGACCTGGCGAATGTAATCTTTCTCGGGGCGGGTGGTGAGCGTGTGCAGGTCGGCGATGAGGAAGAAGCACTCGTGGCTGTCTTGCAGCCGGAGCCGATTCTGCAATGAGCCGACGTAGTGGCCCAGGTGCAATTGCCCGGTCGGGCGATCTCCAGTGAGAATCCGTTTTCGGTCCATCGAGGGTGTCTGCCGGCCCAAGAATACGCGGCGGGCCGGAGCCTGTCAATCCGAATGTGCGAGATCAGGGCCAAGCCGAGCGCGGCGCCCGGCGGATTGGAACCTGGGTTAGCCTTCTTCGTCTAGGTAGGGGCCAAAATGGTGGACGATCCGGTGCTTCGGCTGGTAGCCGGTGAGGCGCTCTCTCGGCTCGCCGTCTTTGAAGAGGATCAACGTCGGGAGGCCGAAAACCTGGTAACGCATGGTGGTATCGATGTTGGTATCCGCGTCGAGTTTCAAGAACTTTGCTTTCCCATTCCATTCCTTGGCGAGCTCCTCGACGACCGGGTCGAGCTGCTTGCAGGGATGGCACCATTCCGCGCCGAAGTCGACGACAACCGGCACTTTGGAATCCAGAACTTCTGCCTGGAAAGCGTCCTCGGTCAGTTCAGGGATATTCGCCATCGAATGATCGGCCTGGGATTTACGGCCGGGCAGTGTAGTAGACCCAGGGAGTCGTGTCAAGCAACTATCTCATTTCGATCGCTTCCCTGTCTCTAGCCCACCACCCCTATTGACGCTGATTTCGGCCGCGTGGTATCATGGGCAGGTTGTTGTTAGCACTCTCACTTCGAGAGTGCTAAGAATTTATGGCATGAGCGTCGAACTGCTGAGCGAACGCCAGGAGACGGTTTTGGCCCTCGTCGTGCACGAGTACATCGAGCACGCCCGCCCGGTCGGCTCGAAGCAGCTCGTGGAGCGGTACAGCCTCGGAGTAAGTTCGGCCACAATCCGCAACGAGATGGCCGCTTTGACCGAATCTGGGTATCTCCGCCAGCCGCACACCTCGGCTGGCCGGATACCGACCGAGCAGGGCTACCGGTACTTCGTCGGCCGACTGTTAGGAGATACCGAGCTCCCGGTCAGCGAGAAACGGTTGATTAGCCACCAGTTCCACCAGGCCCGGGGGGATGTCGACGAATGGGTCCGGCTGGCGGCCTCGGTATTAGCCCACCATTCTCGGGTAGCGTCGCTGGTGACCGCTCCCCATTCGGAGCAGGCCGCCCTCAAGCTGCTGGAGCTGATTGGGACCCAGGGCCGCCAGGTACTCATGGTGCTCGTGTTGGAAGGTGGAGACGTCCGGCAACAGATGCTGACCCTGTCGGAGGTGATCGGTCAGGATCAGCTGCGCCAAACCGCCGAGCTTATAACCCGCCAATGCGCTCGCAAAGACGCCTCCGGCGTTCGCGCTCAGTCCTCTCGGTTCGATACGTTGGGAAGGGAGATCGTATCCCTGGTGGCGGAGACCTTGCAGCGGGCCGATGAGTTTTCGGCTGGCGAAATCCATCGGGATGGATTGGCCAATGTGTTGGCCCAGCCCGAGTTTGCCGACGCCGACAGCGGCCGGAATGCCCTTCGCCTGTTGGAAGAGCACAGCTGGCTCGAAGAGGTCTTGGCCAAGGCTCTCAGCCCTGGGGTCGGAGGCGTTCAGGTGGTCATTGGCGGCGAGGGCGCCTGGGAGGAGCTCAAGGATTATTCCATGGTGCTTGCCCGCTACGGGGCGGCCGGGTTCGCGACCGGAACTCTAGGGGTCTTGGGGCCGACCCGCATGGCTTACGGACGCAGCATCTCAGCCGTTCGCTACGTGGCCGGATTGATGAGTGATCTGGTAGTGGACGCATTCGCCAGCTAGCTAGAACCTGACGAGGCAATGTGACGAAATCCGGAAACAACAAACCCAAGCCGGGCGATTCGGAGAGCTCCGGGGAGGAAATCGAAAGTCCGCCGATGGCAGCTCCGAACGAGGCCGAGCTGACCGAGAATGAATTGACCGCTGAGGAGTTGGACTCGGTGGTCGCCCCACAGCCGATCCAGTCCGAACTTGAGAGCATCCAGGCTCAGGCCGATGAGTATCTCGATGGTTGGCAGCGGGCCCGGGCCGAGTTCGCCAATTACAAGAGGCGGATCGAGCGCGAACAGTCTGA
>CAYHSI010000073.1:0-8932 GCA_964359225.1 uncultured Anaerolineaceae bacterium | reverse complement strand
AACCGGTAACCAAGCTGGCGGTAGTCGGACACGCTCAGCAGGAGCACGTCGGCTTCTTTACCGGGCTCGAGGCTGCCGACCCGCTCGTGCCTGCCAATGGCGGCGGCGGCGTTGATGGTGGCTGCGGCGATCGCCTGGGCGGGGCTGAGCCCCATGGTTCGACAAGCCAAGCTGATCACAAACTGCATGTTCTCGCACCAGGCGGTCCCCGGGTTGAGGTCCGTTCCGAGCGCCAGAATCCCCCCGTGTCGTAGGATAGCCTGTGCCGGAGCGTAGGTTGGCACGGCCAGGCCAAATGGGGTGGCCGGCAGCGCCACGGCCACAGTATCCGATCCTGCCAGCCGCTTGAGATCCAAAGCCGGGGTTTGGAGCAGGTGGTCGGCGGAAGTGGCCTCGAGTTCGACCGCCAGCCTGGCCGCTCCCAGCGGGTTGAACTCGTCGGCGTGAATCTTGAGCGGGAAACCCAGTGAACGGGCGCACTCGAGCACCCGGCGGCTCAGCTCGAGGTCGAAGGCCCCAACCTCGCAGAAGACATCGACAAACGGAGGTGGGCGTCCTTGGCCGTTGCGGGCCCACCAGGAAACCAAGGCCGGCAGCATGTGATCGCAGATCAGCGCCACATATTCCGCGGGCTGCCAGCCTTCGGGGACGGCGTGGGCCGCCAGAAAGGTTGGCACCAGGTCGACCGGTCCCTCGGAACCCAGCGCCAGGATTGCATGGAGGAGGCGCAGCTCGGCCTCGAGTTCGAGGCCGTAGCCGGTCTTGGCCTCGGCGGTCGTCGTTCCGTGTTCCAGCATCTTGCGCAGCCGCGGACGGCTCTCCGACAGCAAGGTCTCGAGGCTGGCGAACCGGGTCCGGCGAACCGTCGAAAGGATGCCACCTCCGGCCTCCAGAATCTCCAGATAGCTCGCGCCCTGGACCCGCTGTTCAAATTCGGCGGCCCGGTCGCCGGCCCACACCAGGTGAGTGTGGGGGTCGACAAACCCGGGCAGGACCACCCGACCAGCGGCGCTGAGTTCGCGGGATGCAGAGTAGGAGCGGCGGAGCTCCTCGGTCGAGCCGGTCGCGACAATGAGCCCGGCCCGAATCGCAACCGCCCCGTGTTCGATGAGCCCGAGGGTGCCCAGGGCGGGTCCGCGTTGTGGCCCGCCGGAGCAGGTGAGCAGCTGAGAAGCAGAGTGGACAAGCAGATCGACCGTCGGTCGCGATTCCATCTTCAGTTACCTTGTTCCTTCACCAGGCCGAGCAGCAAGCCCAATGCCAGCAGATTCAGGACTGCCGCGACTGCCGCGTTAGCCTGTATCCCGAGCGCGAACAGCGGAGCTCCGGCGAGGGCCCCCACACTGCGGCCGAGCGAGAGGCCGGCGATGTGGGTAGCCAGCAGGGTCGCCCTGGCCTGGGGTACCTGCTCACTCATCAGCGGCAAGCTGCCGACGATGGTGGCCTCGAAGCTCAAATAGAACGCAAAGAGGCCAAGCAGGCCAACCCCGAGCGATCCGGCAAGCAGGGGAAGCGCCAGGGCGGTCACAGTGCTGGCCATGATTCCCACCGCGACCAGTCGGCGCTTTCCAATCCGATCTGCCAGGCCCGCGACGAACCCTTCGCCCCCAAGTTCGGCGAGACCGATGACGGCCGTGGCCGCACCTAACGCGGCAATCCGCAGGCCGAAGGCCTGCTCCATCCAGAGACCATACACGATGTTGATGGTCTCGTTGGCCGCCGAGATCAGCAGCCCGACCGCAAGCCCAGCGAGGGCCGATTTCCTGGTGACAATCGCGGAGAAGCCCCCAGCGACTGAGGGCCCTCGGACGCCAGAGCCGGAATTCCGGGGGAGGGTTGTCCAGATCCAGATTCCCCCTAGGAAGGCTAGGCCTGCCAATGCCGGGAAGGGGGCCACCCATCCGGCGGCACCGATCAGCAGTCCGATAGCTGGTATCCCAAACAAGAACGCGCCCGACCAGCTGAACTCAACCAACGCCATTGGGGTCCCCCGCTGCTCGAACGGCACACGGTCACCCACATAGGCATACAGGGCCGAGTCGAACAGCGCTTTGGACAGGCCGACCGAGATCAACGCCAGCACCAGGGTGGGGTAGCTTGGGTGCAGGGCCACCATCAGTCCGCCGGCGACAAAGACTGCCACGCCCGCTAGCAACGCCGGCTTGCGCCCGATCCGGTCGGCGAGCGCTCCCGACAGTGGAGTCCCCAGGCCGACCGCCGATCGAGCAGTCACTCCCAGGATGATGGCCGCAGGTGCAACTTCGAGGCTGCGGGCGATGACCGGCAGGAAGGGATAGACCATCCGATAGCCGGTATTGATGACCGTCCGGGTCAGGGTGAGGGGGATCAGTTGAGCGGAAATTTTCAGGGCAAGGGATCCTGCCAGCGCTCAAAGGAGACAAGCTCTGAGAGCGACTTTCGGCCGCCCAGGTGCGGCGAGGCAGTAAGCTCGCCGGGGTCGGCAGGGTACCCGAATGAAAGCATGACTCTCAGATGCAGATCCGCCGGGAACCCCAGCAGCTGGCGAGCCTCTTCGGGCTGGTAGATGGTCGCTGGACAGGAGCCAATCCCCAGCTCCCAGGCGGCCAATTGCATGTAGGCCGCGGCCTGCCCGGCGTCGAACATAATTGACCAACGTTCGTCGGGGTTGGGGGTCAAGATGCCGATGGCGCCGGCGGCCCCCGATAGGTGGGCGGCGTAGGTGCCAAGCTTGGCCAGCTCCGCCAGCGTCTCCCGGTCACGGATGACGATAAAGTGCCACGCCTGGCGGTTCTTGGCCGACTGGGCCCTACGGCCGGCGTTCAGAATGGCTCGCAGGGCCTGCTCGGGAAGCGCCTCGGCGGCAAAACTGCGCACAGCCCGTTTCAATCGGATGGCCTCGGTGACTTCCAAAGCGCCCTCCAGGGGATGACGGAGTTGATTTTACGCCAGGTAGGCTCGTGGGCGGGGTTGCATGGTATTATTGCCGCCCCCTCTAGGAGAGTGCACTTTTGAAGAATCTGACGGTGGTCGGGGTCGGCCATGTCGGCTTGGTGACCGGAGCGTGCTTTGCCGATCTCGGGAACCAGGTCGTGGCCCTGGACACCGATCAGGATCGGATCTCAGGGCTGCAGCGCGGACAGCTGCCGATCTACGAGCCGGGGTTGGAAGAGCTGGTTGGGCGCAACCTGGCGGCCGGCCGGCTGCGCTTTACTACGTCGTATGCGGAAGCCGTCGCCGAGGCCGAATTCGTCTTCATCGCCGTGGGTACCCCTGGGGGCGCTGAAGGGGAAGCCGACCTGAAGCACATTCGCCAGGCGGCCGAATCAATTGCCCAAGCCATGATCGCCCCTCTCATTATTGTCAACAAATCGACTGTCCCGGTCGGCACCGGGGACTGGTTGGCGGATATCGTACGCTCTCACCAACGGGTTTCCATCCCATTCTCGGTCGTCTCGAATCCCGAGTTCCTGCGGGAGGGGGCCGCCATTACCGATTTCATGCACCCGGCCCGAACAGTCTTGGGCTCCACCGACGCGCGCGCCGCGGAGAAAGTGGCCCAGCTCCACCTGCCGTTGCGGGCTCCGATCATGATTACCGACCTGCGCACCGCCGAGATGATCAAGTACGCCTCGAACGCGTTTCTGGCTACCAAGATCTCCTTCATCAACGAGATCGCCAACATCTGTGAAGCGCTCGGCGCGGACATCAAGGAAGTGGCCACCGGCATGGGGTATGACCCGCGCATCACCCATCATTTCCTGGAAGCTGGTCTGGGTTACGGCGGCTCGTGTTTCCCCAAGGATGTCAAGGCGCTGGCCTACATGGCGGCGGAGAAAGGACGTCATCCGCAGCTGCTGCAGGCCGTGATGGAGATCAACGACGATCGGCGCTCGCTGCTGGTTGACAAGACCCGTGAACTGCTCGGGGACTTGCGGGGCAAGGTAATCGGTCTGCTGGGTCTGACCTTCAAACCCGATACCGATGACTTGCGGGAAGCGCCCGCTCTGGAGGTTGCCCAGATGTTCAGTTCAGAGGGAGCCCGGATCCGGGCCTATGATCCGGTTGCCATGGAGCGGGCTGCTGAACTCTACCCCGAGATCCAGATGGCCTCCGACCCGTACAGTTTGGCCGCAGGCTGTGATGCGATTGTGGTGTGCACCGAGTGGAATGAGTTCATTCAGTTGGATCTGCGACGCTTCCACGATCTGATGCGCCAGCCGGTTATCGTAGACGGTCGCAATATCTACGATCCCAAGCAGATGGCGCGGTTAGGGTTCCGCTATGTTGGGTTCGGGCAGGGGTACGGCCCGGATGGGATGCCGCTCAGCGAGCCAGAGCCCGCTCGTCAGGAGGAGCGCAGCCTGTGAGTGACGCAATGCTGCGGACCAAGCTCCGAAATGGCCTGGAGGTCCGGCTCAAGGAGATCCATACCGCGCCGCTCATCAGTACCTGGGTCTGGTATCGGGTGGGCTCCCGCAACGAACGGCCCGGGATCACCGGAGTTTCCCACTGGGTGGAACACATGCAGTTCAAAGGGACGCCGACCTTTCCGGCAGGCACCCTGGACCGAGCGATTTCGCGGGATGGAGGCTTCTGGAATGCCTTCACCTGGGTCGATTGGACGGCTTATTTCGAAACCATGCCGGAAGATCGGGCCGACCTCGGTCTGCGGATCGAGGCCGATCGTATGGCGAACAGCCTGTTCGAGGCGAAGGAAGTCGAGTCGGAACGGACCGTGATCATCTCCGAGCGGCAGGGAGCTGAGAACGATCCTTCCTTCCGATTGTCGGAGGAGCTGCACGCGGCGGCCTTTCGGATTCACCCGTATCAACACACGGTCTTGGGCGATATGATCGATCTGGAATCGATTACCCGGGATGATCTGTACACCCACTATCAAACGTACTATGTGCCCAGCAACGCGGTCCTGGCAGTGGCGGGCAACTTCAAAGCCGGCCCAATGCTCGAGCGGATCCGGGAGCTCTTCGGGCCCATCCCCAAAGCGCCCCGCCCGGTGCACAAGCCTCGGCCGGAGCCGGGCCAGCCGGGAGAACGGTGGGTGGAGGTCGAAGGACCGGGCGAGACGGCCTACCTCGAGCTGGCCTACCACGCACCAAGCGCGGGGGACGAAGACCTCATTCCTCTGGCTGTGCTGGACAGCGCGCTGAGCGGGGCGTCGAACCTCGGATTCCTTGGCGGAGATATCTCGAACAAGACCTCCCGGCTGTACAAGCGGCTTGTCGAGGGAGAGCTGGCGGCATCTGTCTCGGGGAACCTGGCGGCTAGCATCGATCCCTATCTGTACTCGATCTCGGTCACCGTCCGGCCGGATAGCACCGCGGAGGCCGCGCTGGACGCCTGTGACGAGGAGATCACCAAGCTGCTCAACGACCCAGTCCGAGAGGAAGAGGTAGCCAAGGCCATCAAACAGGCCCGGGCCCTCTTTGCCTTCGGGACGGAGAGCATCACCAACCAGGCCTTTTGGCTCGGATACAGCGAAATGTTTGCCGGCCACGAGTGGTTCGAGACCTACTTGGACCGGCTGGCGCAGGTCACGCCTGAGACAATCCTCGAAGCGGCCCGCAAGCGGCTGGTACCGTCGAATCGAACGGTAGGGGTGTATCGACCCAATGGACGAGTTTAAGCATCTCGATTTGCGCAGCCTGCCCGGACCCGAGACGATCCGCAGGCAGATCCTGCCGAACGGGATCGTATTCCTGGGACGAGAGAATTTCTCGAGCCCATCGGTGGTGCTCTCTGGCTATCTGTGGGCCGGCGCACTGCAGGAAAAGCCTGAGCGGGCCGGCCTGGCCGCGATGACTGCAGCTAGCTTGATGCGAGGGACCCACGAGCGGACCTTCGACCAAATCTATGAATCAATCGAATCGATCGGCGCCCGGCTGGGCTTTTCGGCCGGCAAACACAGCACCTCGTTTTCGGGCAAGGCCCTGGCTGAAGACCTGGGGATGCTCTTGGACCTGCTGCTGGAAGTGCTCCGACAGCCTTCCTTCCCAAAGAGGCAAGTTGACCGGCTGCGGGCCGAGATGCTCACCTCGCTGGCGATTCGGGATCAGGAGACCGGGGCCCGCGCCGACCTGGCCTTCAATGGGTTAATCTACCCGGGCCATCCCTACTCCGTCCCGACTGACGGGTACAAAGAGACTGTCACCAACCTGACCGCCGCCGACCTGCGGGCATTCCACCGGGCACACTATCGGCCAGGTGGAATGGTGATCTGCGTGGTGGGGGGAGTGAAAGCCGAAGAGGCTGCGGGGTCGGTTATGGAGCGGTTCGAAGGTTGGAAGGGAAATGGTAGGGCCGTTCAGCTCGAGCTGCCGGGGATCGATAAGCTGAAAGGACTCCATCGCGATCACGTGACCTTGGAGGGCAAGAGTCAGACCGATGTGGTCATGGGCGTTCCGGGTCCGCCTCGATCGGATCCTGATTTCCTGGCGGCTGCGCTGGCCAACAATATCCTGGGCCGGTTCGGGATGTACGGTCGCATCGGGGATGTGGTGCGGGAAGAGGCCGGCCTGGCTTACTATGCCTACAGCAGCCTGGTCGGCGGACACGGCCCCGGCCCCTGGGAGATCGTGGCAGGGGTCAGCCCGAAAAACCTTGACCGAGCGATCGAGCTCATCCGGAAGGAAATGCGCAAGATGAGTACCCGCTCGCCTAGTCAGGGAGAGCTGGAGGACAACCAGGCCAATTTCATCGGGCGGCTCCCGCTACAGCTGGAGACGAATGAAGGAGTTGCCGGAGCGATCGTCAACGCGGAGCGCCACGCTCTCGGATTGGACTATTATCAGCGCTACCCCGGCCTGGTGGCGAGCTTCGCCGCCAAAGACATTCTGAGAGTCTCCAGGCGTTTCCTAGACCCGGACAACATGGCCATCGCCAGCGCAGGCTCAAATGGGAGGCCGGGATAGCGGTGCTGCGGTCCGGGGTGGATGTCATTGAAGTTCACCGGATCGATCATGCCATCTTGCGGCATGGTGATCGATTCTTCGAACGCTTCTACACTCAACAGGAGTTGATTGACTCCAATGGGCAGACCCCTGCCCTGGCGGCGAGGATTGCCGCGAAGGAGGCCGTCGCGAAGGCGCTGGGAACCGGGATCGGGGACATTGCCTGGAAGGAAATCGAAGTGGTCAACGGTCCGCGCCGGGAACCTCAGCTGCGGCTGCATGGCCAGGCTCATGAGCTGGCCATCTCCATGGGCCTCACCGATTGGGCAATCAGCTTGAGCCACACCGAGCAACACGCGGTGGCCGTGGCTGTCGCATTCAACATTCCCGCGAGCTAGCCGTCGACTATGATATACTGCCGGGCGCTCCCGCTCACGGCTGCTAGCAGCCTGGCGGGAGAGTTTCTGCCCGGCGGGTGCGCTTCAAACTCGGGCCCGGCTATGGCTCGAGCTGAGTTTCGCGGTTCTACTGCCGAGCCTTTGGAGGCCAGATGCCAGTCGTGAACATGAAGGAGCTTTTAGAGACCGGGGTGCACTTTGGGCACCGCACCCGCAAGTGGAACCCGCGGATGAAGCCCTTCATCTTCACCGAACGCAACAGCATCCACATCATCGACCTGCAACAGACTCTCGACTCGCTGGAGGAAGCTTACGCTCTGATCCGGGAGACGGTGGCTAGCGGAGGTTCGGTGCTCTTTGTGGGAACTAAGCGTCAGGCTCAGGAGTCGATCGAACAGGAGGCCATCCGCTGCGGAATGCCATTTGTCAATTCCCGCTGGCTGGGTGGGACCCTCACCAACTGGCGCACGATCCGCAGTCAGATCGACGAGTTGGATGACCTGGAACGCAGGCGAGACGAGGGCGATTTTGAGCGGCTAATCAAGAAGGAGGCCCTCACTCTGACCCGTCGGATTGTCAAGCTCGCAGGGCGGCTAGGCGGGATTCGCAACATGAAGGCGATCCCGCATTTGCTTTTCGTGGTGGATGTGAAGAACGAGGAAACGGCTATCCACGAAGCCAATCTTCTGGGCATCCCGGTGATCGGCCTGGTAGACACCAACTGTGATCCGCGGGGAGTGGATTACGTCATCCCCTCCAATGATGACGCGATCCGGGCCATCAAGTTGCTGTCGGCGACCGTTGCCAACGCGGTCTTGGAGGGAGTCGAGCTGCGGAAGGATCTTCCGGGGATCCACGAGGCAGGCGAACCCTCCCGCGAGCAGGTCGCAGTTCCAGAAATGGCGGACGAAGAACTGCTCGGCGAGGCCACCTTGGCTAAGCTCATGAGCGGAGAGTTCGATGAGGAGCGCGAAGCACAAGCGGCGAAGGCCGCCGCACAGGAACAGCCGGCCGCCGCACAGGAACAGCCGGCCGCCGACGGTGCCCCTGTAGTTAAGCCGGCGGAGACCAAACCGCAGGAATGAGCATTTCGGCCGAACTCGTGATGCAGCTGCGCCAACGTACCGGCGCGGGCGTCTTGGACTGCCGCAAGGCTCTGGAAGAAGCCCAGGGTGAAATGGATCGGGCAGAGCAAATCTTGCGCGAGCGGGGATTAGCCAAGGCCGCCAGTCGGGCCGGCCGGCTCGCCCAGGACGGGATCGTCGACCTGTACAGCCATGGTGACGGTCGGCTCGGGGTGATGGTGGAAGTCAACTGTGAGACCGACTTCGTAGCCCGCACTGCGGAGTTTCGCCACTTCGCTCATGAGATCGCCCTGCAGGTGGCAGCCAGCGCCCCGCGCTGGCTGAGTTCAGCCGAGGTGCCGGCAGAAGTGCTGGAGCGGGAGGCCGAGCTCGCCCGCCAACAGGCGATCGGAGACGGGAAACCGGAGAAGGTGATCGACCAGATTGTGGAAGGTCGGTTGGAGAAGTTCCTGGATGACCACTGCCTGCTGCGCCAAGCCTACGTGCGGGACGAAGAGAAGTCCATTAACGAGATGGTTCAACAGATGATCCTCTCTACCGGGGAAAATGTGACGATCCG
>CAYHSI010000072.1:0-8952 GCA_964359225.1 uncultured Anaerolineaceae bacterium | reverse complement strand
GCTGGTTCAGCCATGCCCGCCAGTTCGATTTTGATCCGCATCACTTGGAATTCCATGAGGATGCCCGCCGCTTTGAGGCCGGCACGCCCTCAGTAGCCTCGATCTACGCGGGCAAGGCCGGCTTGGAGATCATCAATGAAATTGGGGCCATAAACGTGCGGCACCGCACCGCGGAGCTGAGAGAAGACCTCGTGGGTCGCCTGACCGAGCGGGGTCTTCGACTGCGGCTGCCGGCGGATCCCGACACACGGAGCGGGATCACGATCGTCGAACTCGAGGATCCGATGCCGGTCACTCGTGCGCTCGCTGAACGGCGGATCATCGTCGACAAGCGCCCGGGGGCGGTGCGAATCTCACCCTATTTCTACAATACAGAGGAAGAAAACGAGATCGTTGTGGAGGCGCTAACTGAGATTACCCGGGGCGACAGGTAGGTGTTGACCTCAGCCGGTGCGCTCTTTCCACCAGGCCTCGATCGCGGCCTCCCAGGAGCCATGGTAATAGCGGTCGAGGTAGGCCTGATAAGAAGCCAACCTGGCCGAATACAATTCGTGGAGCGCCCCGAGCGCCTGACCGCCCAAGAGCCGTTCGATCCAGGTCTCCCAGGCCTGGAGCGCACGCTCGACGATCGCTCGGCCCTGCTCCGCGCTCGCTGTACGCGGATCGTCCCCAAGCACCGCGACCTGCCCAACCGGCGGGAGCGAACCCGGCGGCAGCGCGGTCAGATCGACCAGCTCAGGACGAAAGTGCAGCAGCTGGGAAGTCTCCCACTCTCCAGCGTGGTCCAACAAACCGGGGTCCTGAAGCAAAGCCAGGGGCGCTACGGCCAGAGTCAGTGGCCCGCCGCGTTGGCTGAGCTGCTCGGCCACTTCGGCCAGGACGACCTCATGGCCCTGGGCGTAGTGCCCGCTGACGAGACAGACCACCCGGAATCCGGCCCGCCCAAGTTCGTGCAGCAGATCTTGCCAGGCGCCGCGCACCACCTCGGTCCGGATCGAGATCGACTGAGGATGGGGCAGGGCGGTGATGGGTAGATAGGTCGTGGGCAGCAGGACCGCACCGGTGCGCGCCGCGAGCTCCTGGCAAAAACTCTCGGCCACCAAACCGTCCAGGCCGAAGGGCAGATGAGGCCCGTGCCACTCCAGCGCCCCCCACGGGACGATGGCGACCGGAACCTTCTCCAGCCGATGGCTGAGCTGGTCCGGGCGCAGTTCCGCATAACGATAAACGGTGGACATGGATTGCAGTCTACCATCCTAAGGCGATAGGTCGATGCGAATCAACATTGTGGGCGGTGGGCCGGCCGGACTGTTCTTCGCGTTGCTGATGAAAAAGCTCGACTCGCGGCATGAGATCACGCTGTACGAGCGCGATCCGGCCGGCAATTCCTACGGCTGGGGGATCGTGCTCTCGGAGCGCAGCCTGGCCACGCTGCGCGGGGCCGACTTCGAGAGCTATGCGGACTTGATCGGAGTCGCCGAGCTTTGGAAAAACGTCGAGGTGGTTCACGCCGGCCAACGGATCGCGATCGGCGGCAACGAGTTCTCCGGGGTGGAACGGATCGCCCTGCTCAACATCCTGCAGCGCCGTTGCCAGGCCCTGGGCGTCAAGCTGGAATTCGAAGCCAACGTCGATGGACTCGACGGGGTTTCGGACTGCGACTTGCTGGTCGGGGCCGACGGGCTGAAGAGCACGGTTCGGGAGGCCAATCGCGAGCAGTTCCTGCCCAGGATTGAGGAGCGGCCCAACAAGTACATCTGGTACGGCACCCCGAAAGCATTCACTGGGCTGACGATGATCTTCCGACCCCATGATGACGGCCTGTACATCGCCCATGGTTACCGGTTCCAACCGAAGCTGAGCACCTTCATCATCGAGTGCGATCCCGAAACCTGGAGCCGCGGCGGTTTTGCCGGCCGAACCGAGGAGCAGACCGCGGCTTACCTGGCGGAGGTCTTTCGGGAGGATCTCGGCGGCGGACCGCTGCTGTCTAATCGCTCGCTCTGGTACAACTTTCTGCTGGTGCGGAACGGGAATTGGCACCACCGAAATGTCGTCCTGCTGGGAGACGCGCTGCACAGCGTCCACTTCTCGATCGGGTCCGGGACCGCCCTGGCCGTCGAGGACGCGATCGCCCTGGCCGGATCACTGGCCCAGGAGCAGAGCGTGGCGGCCGGCCTGGCCGCCTTCGAGCGGCTTCGCAAACCGAGGGTGGACTCCCTGCAGGACGCGGCAATCGACAGCCTGGTCTGGCTTGAGAACGTGAAGCGGGACCTCGATCTCCATCCGCTTCCCTTCGCCTTCAAACTGATGGCCCGCAGCAACCGGGTGAACTACCGCCGGCTCAAGCAGCAGGATCCGGCCTTTGTGGCCCGCTACGAGTCCTGGCGGTGGGAGAACGAGGGTCCGATCCATCGGGAATTCCTGGACCTGTTCGACAAGAAGGCCTACGCTCATGTGGCTACATTAATGAAGGACGGCCGCCCGCACGTCACGCCGGTGTACGTCGACTACGACGGCAAGTACATCCTGATCAATTCGACCAAGGGCCGGCAGAAGGACCTGAACATGGAGCAGCGGCGAAAGGTGGCCCTCGAGATTCCGGATCCCGATCAGCCGCTGCGCTATCTGGGGATCCAAGGCGAAGTGGTCGAGATCACCGAAGAGGGTGCCGAGGCGCACCTGGACAAGTTGGCTCAGCGTTACCACGGACGGGAGCGCTACCCCGCCTCGTGGAAGTTTCCGCGGGAGGTGCGGCGGATCTACAAGATCCGTCCCGATAAGGTAATTCACTGGGACCCGTTTGGCGGCTGGTGAATTCGCCAGAGCCAGAAAGGGAAGAGGGAGAGGCGTGGCCGAACACACCTTCGAGGTCCAGGACGGGATTGGGGTACTGACCTTCAACCGGCCGGAAGTGCTTAACGCCTTAACGCTTGAGCTCTACTCCGAGATTATCTAGCTGTTGGGGAAGTTGCAGTTCGACGAGCAGGTCAAAGTGCTGGTGCTCACCGGCGCCGGACGGGCGTTCTGCTCCGGCGGCGACGTGCACAAGATCATCGGTGAGCTGCTGGCGGAGGACATGCGGGCCCATCTGGAGTTCACCCGCATGACCGGTACGGTGGTGCGCAACATGCGCATGCTCGACAAACCGATCATTGCTGCGGTGAACGGGATCGCCGCCGGGGCGGGGGCCGTGATCGCGCTCGCCAGCGATCTTCGAGTCGTGGCCGAGTCGGCGAAGTTTGCGTTCCTCTTTACCAAAGTGGGATTGGCCGGCGCAGACATGGGCGCGGCGTATCTGCTGCCGCGGGTGGTCGGGATGGGGCGCGCCGCCGAAATCCTGCTGATGGGCGAGAACATCGACGCAGTCAGCGCCGAGCGGATCGGTCTGGCCAACCGGGTGGTCCCCGATGGCGAGGCACTGCGGGTCGCGCTCGAGTGGGCCAGGAAGCTGGCCGCCGGGCCGAGTCTGGCACTGGCGACCACCAAACGGATGTTGGAGAATGAGTGGAACATGGGGCTGCTGGCCGCCCTGGAGAGCGAAGCCCAGGCCCAGGCCTTGATGCTGATGGGTGAGGATCACCAGGCCTTCTACGAGGCCTTCAAGCAGAAAGAGCCGCCCCGGTTCAGCGGGAGATAGTCAAGATGGCCCCGGCAATTAACCCCCCGGAGCTGGGCCGCCCTTCGGGATTCAGTTACGCGTTCGACGCTAGCGGCAAGCGCAGCGTGCACTTCTCCGGTCACACCGCTCTGGACGGCTCGGGAAAGATCGTTGGAGAGAGCGACATCGCGGCCCAATTCGAGCAGACCCTTCACAATCTGGAAGCCACCGCAGTCGCCGCGCAAGTCGGGCTAACCGACCTGGTCAAGCTCACCCTCTTTGTAACCGACGTTGAGGCTTACAAGGAGCACTCGGCCGAGATTGGGGCCGTGTACCGGCGCTACTTCGGATCCCACTTCCCGGCGATGACCCTGGTGGGAGTGACGCGGCTGTGGGAGGCGGATGCGATGATCGAGATCGAAGCAGTCGCTATTCGCTGATCCGGGAATGGACTTCAGCCTCACCGAGCGCCAAGGCCAGATCCAGTCGCTGGCTCGTGAATTTGCCCAGCACGAGGTGGCGCCGTTGGCTCGCACGATGGACGAGCAAGGCCGGATGGCTCCGGAGCTCGTTCGCCGGATGGCCGAGCTGGGTCTCCTGGGTGGGCCGCTCCCGACCGAATACGGCGGAGGAGGCTGGGATCACGTCTCGCTCGCACTGGCCTACGAGGAGCTGGGTCGGGCCGACTCCTCGCTGCGCGGCTTCATGACCGTTCATACCAGCCTGGTCTCGCTTGCGGTCTTGGGAACTGGAATCGAAGCCCAGAAGTCGAGCTATCTGCCGCGGCTGGCCGCAGGCGAAACCATCGGATGCTACTGCCTAACCGAGCCCAACGCCGGATCCGACGCGGCCGCGCTGGAGTGCCAGGCACGGCTGGACGGTGACCAGTATGTCTTGAATGGGGAGAAGATCTGGATCACCAACGGCGAGATGGCGGATCTGGCGATCGTATTCGCCACCCAGGATCCGGCCGCTCGCCACCGCGGGATTGTCGCTTTCCTGGTGGAGACTAACACGCCGGGGTTGAGGCGGGAGCGGATGCCCGGGAAGGAGCTCGGGCACCGGGCCGCCGACCATGCCCGGTTTGTGTTCGAGGATTGCCGGATTCCCGCCAACTCGCTGCTCGGCAAGCCCGGGGAGGGATTTCAAGTCGCGATGGCTGCGCTCGATCATGGCCGGCTGGGAGTAGCGGCCGGTGCGCTGGGGGTCGCCCAGGCCTGCCTGGATGCCTGTGTCGAGTTCTCCAGCAACCGGCACCAATTCGGTAAGCGGATTGGGGAGTTCGGGATGATTCAGGCCTCGCTGGCAGACATGGCGGTTGAAGTCGAGGCAGCTCGAGTTTTGGTGTATCGGGCGGCCTGGCTGAAGGACCAGGGCCGGCCGGCCACCCGGGCGACCTCGATGGCCAAGCTGTACGCGACGGAGGCCGCGGCCCGGGCAGCCGGGGCGGCGGTGGTCATCCATGGCGGCCGGGGCTACTCGAACGAGTACCCGGTGGAGCGCTATTACCGGGACATCAAAGGTCTACAGATCTATGAAGGGACCTCCCACATCCAGCGGATCGTAATCGCCCGCGAATTGCTGGGTCGCGAGGCCGGCGGACCGGAGCGAATCAGCCCGGGTACCGGCAAGGAGCACTGAAATGGCCGTCAAGCTGGCCGAACGAACCGTGATGAAGGCCGCCGACCTGCCGCTTTACTACAATGCAGTGCATATCTTGGAGCACAACCTGGTCGAGCGAGCCGACAAGGTCGCCCTCTACAGTCCACTGCGCAACCTGACCTTCCGGCAGGTCTCAGCCGAAGCGAATCAGATCGGGAACGCGCTGGCGAAGCTCGGCGTGGAGTTTGGCGATGTCGTTGGGATCCTAGCTTTCGACGGCCCGGACTGGGTGACCAGCTTTTTCGGAACGCTCAAGATCGGCGCGGTCGCGCTGGGGATGAATACGCTTTTGACACCCGGCGAGTTTGCCCACATCCTGCGTGACAGCCGAGCCCGGGTCCTAATCGTTCAAGACAAGCTGCTGGACTCAATCGAATCGATTCGGGAAAAAGCCGAATTCCTCGAACGAGTGGTCGTGATCGGCGAGCCCCGCCGTAGTTCCGACCTGCGCTTCGCCGATTGGATCAGCCCCGAACCTACCGAGCTGCGGACCGTCGAGACTCACCGGGAAGACCTGGCCACCCTGAACTACTCCAGCGGCACGACCGGCGAACCCAAGGGAATTCCTCACGCTCACAAGGATCTTCCACTGTGCGCCCAGCTCTGGGGCGTCAACGTGCTAGGACTGCAGGAGGCCGACCGGACTTTCGCGGTCGCCAAACTTTTTTTCACCTTCGGCACCGGCGGCAACTTGATCTTCCCCTGGTACGTCGGAGCCAGCGTCGTGCTCTACCCCGGCCCACCCCGGATCGCGACCAACGTGTTGGAGGCGATCGGCGAATTCAAGCCGACCATCTTCTACAACGCGCCCACCGGGTACGCGGCCATCCTGGCGATCGACGGCTTTACCGAGCAATACGACCTGAGCTCGCTCCGGCTGTGCGTCTCAGCCGGAGAGGCGCTGCCCGCGCCGATCTGGGAGAATTGGAAGGCGCGGACCGGGCTCGACATCATCGATGGCATCGGCTCGACCGAGGTCTGGCACATCTTCATTTCCAACCGACCGGGAGATATCAAGCCAGGGGCGAGCGGCAAACCGGTCGAGGGCTACGAGGTCAAGATCGTGAATGAGGGCGGCGAACCTGTGAAAGCGGGGGAAGTCGGGAATCTTTTGGTCAAAGGGGAAACGGTCGCACTTTCCTACCTCCATCAATACGAGCGAAGCAAGCGGACTTTCCAGGGGGAATGGCTATTCACCGGAGATAAATACGTGATCGACGAGGCCGGCTCCTACTGGCACGCCGGGCGTTCGGACGACATGCTGAAGGTCGGAGGGATCTGGGTCTCACCGGTCGAGGTGGAAAGCGTGTTGATCAGCCACGAGGCGGTGATCGAGTGTGCGGTCGTCGGCCAGCCGGACGAGGCCGGGCTGATCAAGCCGAAGGCCTTCGTAGTGCTGAAAGAAGGCTTCGCTGGCAGCGCCGACTTCGCCCGCCAGATGATCGACTACTGCCGGGCGAACATGGCCGAATACAAACGGCCGCGCTGGATCGAATTCGTGGACGAACTTCCGAAAACCGCCACCGGGAAGATCCAGCGCTTCAAACTGCGAGCAGGGTAGGTATCTCGCAGTCTATTGCGCAGGCGTGATGAATTTCATAGCGGCCGAGAGTTTGCGGGTTCATGCGGCGACCTGGCGCGATTATACTTACCCGCCTTCATGTTGAGCCGGGCCTGCTGCAGCGCCGCCGTTCGGGTCGGTATAGTCCTAGCCTCCGTGGCATTCGGCCTTAGCGCCTGCGCCGCCCCGCCGGCTCCCACCCCAACCCCGATCCCCACCCCGACCCCGGAAGAAGTGCTCGACCGGGCTGCCGGGGCCATGTTGGCGATGACGAGCGCCAAGTTCAAGCTGACTCGCGAAGGGGAGCCGGCCACCCTGGATCCAAACCTTGGCCTCACCTTCAGCGAGGCCATCGGCGAGTACCAGGCCCCTGATCGGGTTGCGGCAACGATCAAGGTCGGCCTCCTGGGGAACGTGGTCGAGATCCGGATGCTCTGGCTGCCGGAAGGCGACTTCATGACCAATCCGCTGACCCAGACCTTTCTGCCAACCCCTCCCGAACTTTCCTTTGATGTTGCGGCCCTGTTCGCGCCGGAGGGATTCCCGGAGGTACTGCAGGATGGGATTCAGCAAGCTGAATTCGTCGCCAGCGAAAGCCTGGAAGGTTTCGAGGTCGATCACCTGCGGGGGGAGGCCGATGGCGCAACCCTGGCGCCGCTCACCGCCGGCGCACTCACCCCGGGGATCCTCTATCCCGTCGATGTCTGGATTGAAACGGCAACCGGGAATGTGGTCAGAGTTCACATCACGGAGCCGAACGCGAACGGCTGGCTGATCGAGCTGTTCGACATCGATGTCCCAGTAGAAATCAGCACGCCCTAACTTGCTCTCCGCCGACATCTACCCCTTACCGCGCCGGGCCAACCCCGGGCCGGCGCTCATCCTGGCGCTCGCCTGCCTGCCGGTCTTCATCGGGGCCCTCGATCTGACCGTCATCTCGGCAGTGCTGCCCGCCGTCATTTCCGACCTTCGGGTCCCGCTGCAGTCGGGCTTGAATGATGCCGCCTGGGCGGTCACCGGTTACCTGCTGGCATACGCCATCAGCATGACTTTCATGGGTCGGGTGTCCGATGTCTGGGGCCGCCGGCGGGTCTATCTGATCTGTCTGACCGTATTTGCCGTCGGGTCGTGGCTGGTGGCGGCTTCGGGCGGTCTGCCGGCTCAGGCCATGGAACGACTGGTTCGGCTGCTCGCCGGGGGACGACCGGACCGGAGTCTGATGGCCCTCTACGCGCTGATCGCAGGACGGGTGGTTCAAGCCTTTGGGGCCGGGGCGCTGGTGCCGGTCACGATGGCACTGGTGGGCGACCTCTATCCGGCACATCGAAGGGCGGTTTGGTTAGGAGTCATCGGCGCAGTCGATACGGCGGGATGGGTGCTGGGGCACCTCTATGGGGGCATCCTCGTGCAGTTCGTCCCGTGGACTTATCTGTTCTGGATCAACCTGCCGATTGCGGGCCTTTCGTTCGGTTTGATCGGGTGGGCAATGCGGGATCTGGCGCTACCGGCGAGCCGGACCGAGATCGATGCGCGCCGGCCGCTGCTCAATTTGAGGATCTTCCTCGACCGCAGCCTGGCGGCAGCCTGTGGTGCCAATCTGCTGGTGGGATTCTGCCTCATGGTGGGATTGGTGAGCGTCCCGCTGTTCATCAACCTGGCTGGCGCAGAGAGCAGGGAGCAAGGTGCGCTGGCGAGCGGGGTGCTGCTCTCGGCATTCACCATCCCCATGGCGCTGGCGGCCGTCCCGGGAGGGTGGCTGGCGTCCCGGTATGGTGACCGGATAGCGGCCGCCGCTGGAGTGATGCTCGCGCTGGGCGGTTTCGCTTTGATGACCCAGTGGCATCCCGAGTACGCGCGTCAGGCAGCCCAGTTCGTCGCCGGCCTGGGGGAACCGGGCAATCTCTCTCGCGAGGTGGTGGGTGGGACGGCCGGGATGGCGCTCGGACTGGTGCTCGCCGGCGTGGGTCTCGGATTGACGATCGCGCCGATCGCTTCAACCGTCATCAACGGAGTTGGGGACTCCGACCGCGGCATGGCCTCGGCGTTGGTCATCGTCCTGCGGCTGATCGGTATGAGCCTCAGCGTAAGTACCCTCACCAGCTACGGATTGCGGCGCTCGACCGTGCTC